>JAZQZM010000026.1:0-18288 GCA_045634085.1 Bacteroidaceae bacterium | reverse complement strand
GCTGCATCAGAGTCTTTTAATGCAAAAATCAAAGCTTTTAGGGCACAGTTCAGAGGTGTAAAAGATAAAGATTTTTTCCTTTTCAGGTTATCAAAATTATATGCTTGATCCTGAAATCCCTCAGAATTTTATGTTGATCCGAAATCCCTCAGAATTTTATGTTGATCCCTTGATTTTGAAATCCATCAGAATTCGGCTCACCCATTCTTTACTTTTGGCGTAGAGACAAAAAAATAAGGAGTACTTGCGTTCTCCTTTAGTAGCGGGGGAAGGGATCGAACCTCCGGCCTTTGGGTTATGAGCCCAACGAGCTACCACTGCTCCACCCCGCGATGCGGTTTTCAAAACTGATGCAAAGGTATAGCTTTTTTCATTACCTTCCAAATATTTCAACCACTTTTTTCCAAAAAAGTTATTCCGCCAACCATTTTTAACACAAATAAAATTGCACACAAGTGCAATTTTGTGTAATTTTGCAACAAAATAAGAAAACGCCAATGGCTACAATAGACACAAGAGAAGCTATAATAAAGGTTGCCCGTAAACTGTTTGCACAGCAAGGAATAGGCAACATTACGATGGCCGACATAGCACAGGCTGCCAATAAGAGCCGCCGTACGGTCTACACCTATTTCCAAAGCAAGGAAGAGCTGCTGGAGGCTTCAATTGAGATGGAGGTAAAGAAAATCTCGGCAGCCACTACAAAAGTAGCCATGTCCGACCTCACCCCCGACAAGAAGATAATAAAACTCATATTCGTGCGCCTGCAGGCGACACGCAGCATCGTTCGTCGCAACAGCGGCCTGCACAGCGACTACATACTCATTGTAGAGCACATACGCAAGAGATTCGATTCCAAGGAGATAGCACTGTTCCGCCGCATCATTGAGGAGGGGAAGCAAATGGGCATCTTCAACACCGAGAGCCCCGACCTGGCAGCGCGTTTCCTGCACTTCTGCCTCAAAGGCATCGAAATGCCGTTCATCAACGGCATAATAAGCAAAAACAACGACGAGAAGTTCGTTGAGTATTTCACCGAGAAGGTCATCCTCAGCGCACTCGAGTATACAGGCAAAACAACCACCGGCAATGAACGTACTATACGAGGATAACCACATCATCATCATAAACAAGGCCGCAGGAGAGATTGTACAGGGCGACAAGACCGGCGACAAGTCGCTGTGCGACACCATGAAGCAGTACATAAAGGAGAAGTACGCCAAGCCGGGCAATGTATTCATCGGACTGCCCCACCGCCTCGACCGCCCTGTAAGCGGCGTCGTAGTGTTCGCAAAGACAAGCAAGGCACTTGAAAGGCTCAACACCATGTTCCGCGACGGCAACGTCAAGAAAATCTATTGGGCTATCACCAAGGATAAGCCGCTGAAGAGTGAAGACGAGATAAGCAGCTGGATTCTTCGTAACGAGAAGATGAACAAAAGTTTCAGCTACCCCAAGGAGGTAAAAGGCAGCAAACACGCCCTGCTCTACTACAGGCACATTGCCGCATCACAGAACTACAACCTCATTGAAGTAGAGCTGAAGACCGGCCGCCACCACCAGATACGCTGCCAGCTTGCATCCATTGGTTGCCCCATCAAAGGCGACCTAAAGTATGGCGCGCAACGTTCAAACCCCGACGGCAGCATATCGTTGCACGCACGCTACATCGAGTTCATACACCCTGTTTCTAAGGAACTTATTCAGGTGACAGCCCCACTCCCAGCCGACAGGCTATGGCAGAGTTTTGAAAGATAAGCGGTATTTCACTGCAGCATTGTTGCCGCAGAGAGCAGACACAATCAAATCCTTACCCGCAGATGTAAAGAAGGCACTATTTCTTAAGATAGTGCAGCACCGAGCTGTTGCCTTTACGGAACAGTTCCCTTGCAGCAGCGCGCAAAGCCTCGGCCGTAACGGCACGGTACAGTTCCGGTTCCTTGAAATGCGAATCAAGACTGCCACGCATGGCTGCAAGAGCCACATTACTGCCAAGATTCTCGCCCGCCAGGTTGCGGAAAACAAAATCGGACTCGAACCTGTTACGCACCTTTTCAAGTTCATCATCCGGCACGAGTTCACTCTTCAGGAGTTCCAGTTCGTCCCATACGGCAGCCTCGGCAACATCCATCGGCACATTATCGGGCACACGGGAGTAAATCCAGAACATTCCGGCATCCTCACAGCCCGAGATGAACGCATCAATCTTTGAAAAAAGTTTCTTTTCCTTTACCAGGCGTGACTGCAGACGGCCCGAATAACCGTTCGACAGTACATCGGATATCACATCACAGGGATAGTAATCGGCATCGAGACGGCCACCCATATGAAAGCCCATGTACAAGGCATTCTCGGGAACACGTCGGTACACCGTCTTGCGTCGCTGACGCACCTGGCGTGGTTCCACCGGCAACTGAGGCTTTACAAAACCGCTTGCAGGAATAGCACCGAACCACTTTGTACACCACTCGACAACCTGGGCAAAAGAGATATCGCCCACAACAGACAGCACAGCATTGTCGGGAGCATAGAAACGGTCATAGAAACGGCGGACGACACTTATCGGCGTATCGGCAATGTGCGCAAAGCATCGTCCTATTGTCGACCATCGGTAAGGATGTTTCTTGTAGGCCATGGCACGCAATATGCTGCTCGCATCGCCATAAGGACGGTTCAGCGTTGTCTGCTTGAACTCCTCAACCACCACCTGGCGCTGCACATCCACCTTTTTCTTGTTGAACGGAATGTTGCGCATGCGGTCACTCTCCATCCAGAACGCCAGTTCGGCATTCTGCTTTGGCAATGAAATATAATAACACGTCACATCGTTGTTCGTGTACGCATTGTTCTCGCCACCGGCACACTCAAGCGGCTCATCAAAAGAGGGCACAGCCTTTGTACCGTCAAACATAAGATGCTCAAGCAGGTGCGCAATACCCGTATGCTCAAAATCCTCGTTGCGTGCACCCACACCATAAAGGAGATTGACATAAACCATCCCTGCACCCGGAGAAGGCACATGCACTACCCTCAAACCATTGTCAAGCACTGTAGAATTTACCGCCGATGTTTCCATTGAAATTACCGTTTTACCGTAATGAAAGTACAAAAATAGGAAATTCCCGTCAAAATCCGTTATTCTAACAAGCGATACTGGGCAAAAGCGAGAAAAAAATGCAACAGATATGCTTAATTTAGGTTATCTTCGCACAATTATCGGACCGTGTATGTTGCTTTGTATAGAGCACAAGACCAACAGAAGCGCCTTACCTACGAGAACCTCATCCATAATGAAGAAGAGCAGACGCGCATACAGGATAACAAAATGGGCATCAATAATTGCCGGCATCCCATTCCTACTGTTTTGGATGCTGATTGTAGCGCTGTATATTCCGCCCGTACAGAGATGGGCCGTCGACACCGCCTGCGAAGAGTTCAGTTCAAGCAGCGGATACGACATCAGGATAGGTTCCATCCACCTTGCACTCCCCTTGAAATTGCACGTGGGTGACTTTGCCATGTCACGTGGCGATACCCTGTATGCCCAAAGCGAAAAGGCAAGCCTCAACATATCATTCTTTCCATTGCTCAAGGGCGAAGTGGAACTGAACTACATCTCCCTAGAACATCTCAGGCTCGACACCAGAGAACTCATCCCCGATGTCAGCATAGCAGGAGAGGTCGGCTATTTCAGGACCACAGCCCGCAACATCGACATCGCAAAAGAGATTGCCAACATAAGACAGATACACCTTCACGGCGCCGACCTTAGCATCCAAATTAACCAAACCACCGATAACGAAGAGGAGGACGACAAATCTACAGATTGGGTTGTAAACCTGCGCAAAGGCACCATAAAGGAGAGCCGTTTCATGGTATCAATCCCCAACGACACCATTGCTGCCGAAATAAGGATAGGCAAAGCAAGCATCAGCAGAGTACATGCCCACCTTGGCCAGGAGATATACAGAATCAAAAATTTTGCCCTGGATAGCAGTGGTTTCAAATACGACAAAGGCTCAAAGGGAAAGGCAGAGGCACCGCTTGACCATATTGAGTTGAAAGAGATAAATCTCGACTGCGGCAATTTCGACATGACTCCGGCACACATCCAGGCCGACATCAACAGCCTCACTCTTACACAGCCAAAGGGTGTTGCCATAACAGAGAGTTCGGCAACACTCTATTGCGACAGCACATCGCTGGAACTCAAAAGACTGTTGCTAAGGAGCAGGAACGGCTCATCACTTTACGCAACCGGTTCAATACCATGGCAGACAATCCTCAGCGAAAAGAGTGACACGGCAGCAAGCCCCAAACTACAGCCAGACATGAACGCCGACCTCTCCGTAAGCCTTGACAAGAGAGACCTTGGCGCATTGCTCACGCAGGAGCAGTACGACGCCCTGTCGATTTTGCAGGAGAAGATGTTCAGCGCCTACGCCAAGTTCAACGGCAACATGCAACATATGGAGATAGACTCCATATACATAAACGCCCCTACATTGGCATCGCTGCACGCACACGGCCACCTTGAAAACCTGAACGACATTGACAACATTGCCGCCGTAATGAAGTTGGGTGCCCATGCCGATGACGTACGACGCTTCATCGACCTTACTGCACAGAGTGACTCATGCAACAGCATCCCCACCTCCACATTCACGCCCGATATCGCAGAAAGCCTGCCCGGAGACAGCGGACGCATTGACATTTGCGGCACCATTGAGTACCGTTGCGGAGTAGTAGGCGCCGACCTTCTCATTGATGCAGCCGGTGGCAAGATAGAGGGAAAGGCACTTTATGACCTTGCTCGGAACGCCTACAATGCCGATATAACAGCAACCGGGCTGAACATTGCCCGCATAGTACCGACAGTGCCACTCGACAGGCTGACCCTACATCTGAGTGCCGACGGCGAGGGTTTCGACCTATTCAGTGATACCACAGCATACAATGTAGCAATTGACATTGACACAGTACGTTACGGCAAAATCCCTGCAGGCAGCATCACCCTGAACGCAAACCAGGCAAACTGCATGTCAAGGATTGTAGCCGAAGCCAACGACCCCAACCTCACATTCAGAATTGACGCAGACACCGAATTGCACGAAAACGACATAAAGAACAGAACAAAGGCAGATATTGGCAAAATAGACCTTGGAGGACTTGACATAACCGAAATAGACCTTGGCACATCACTCAAACTGAGCATAGAGTTGCGTACCGACCTTGCCGAGAGACACTCCATCAGGCTAAAAGGCGAGGATGTCATGCTCATCACCGACGTCAAGACCTTTACCCCAAAGGAAATAGATGTCAACCTCTATACCGCACCCGACTCCACATCACTCAAGGCAAGCAATGGTGACCTGAAGGTTGCAGGCACCATGGAGTGCGGCTACAACGGGCTGTTCAGTTCCATTGACAAGGTCAGCGCGATGTTCGTAAGCGCCCTGCAGCAGGACAGCATGGTACACTACCTGCAGGACTATCAGCGCGAGCTACCCAAACTGAATTTCAGTTTCAGTTGCCGCAAGGACAACATGTTGGCAAACTACCTTGCCATGAACGGCATCACTGCCGACTTCATGAGAGTAAACATCAACATGGACACCATCAACGGCCTGAACCTGCGCGGCGGCGTATATGGCCTGCAGAGTGGCGAGCTGAACCTTGACACAATAAGGATGTTCACAAGACAGGAGAACAACCGCATAAGATACTTCGCCGGCGTACGCAGCACATCATTGAACCCACAGAACGAGAAGCAGACATTCAACGCATCCCTTTACGGCGACCTCACAAACGATTCACTCTCGACAAGTTTCGTCTTCCGCGACAAGGCCGAGGAGATAGCTGCCAAACTGGGCGCCATCACAATACTCAAGCCCAACGGTCTGGACATCAGTTTCAAGCCCGATGCCATATTCCTCAACGAGACGTTCCGTTTCAACGACGGAAACTTCGTGAAGATAGGCAAAGGCATGTCGGTTGACGCCGACGTAACACTAAGCAACGGCAACAATTCAGGAATACATGTGTACACCACCCCCGACAGCACGTCCAGATATAATGCCAACCTTGAAATCTTCAACATCGAACTCAAGGAAGCGACAGCACTCATACCATACGCGCCCGACCTTTCGGGACTCACAAACCTCGACCTGCACTTCAGATACGGCGACAGCGGCATGCAGCTGAGTGCCGATGCCAACATCGAGGAACTTACATACGAAGGCACACTCATTGGAAACGAAATCATCGAGGCCGTATACTTCCCAAAGAACGGCAACATGCACTACCTTGACCTGTTGATGCTGCACGACGAAGAGGAGATTGTACACCTCAACGGAAACTACATGGACGACGAGGAAAACCCGGGACTCGACGGCAACATCACACTCACACATTTCCCGCTATCCGTCACACGCGCCTTCACCAAAGACCTTGGCATTGACCTCTCCGGTTTCATCAACGGCAACATGGATGCAAACGGCCGGCTCAACCGCCTCACCACCAACGGAGCAATACAATTTGAGGGAGTAAATATTGACGCCTATGGTTTCGGTGCCAATCTGCACATGCCCGACGAAACCGTAGATATTGAAGACAACAGACTACGGTTCAAGGACTTCAGCATATACTCACATGGCGACAACCCGTTCAGCATAAACGGTTTCATAGACTTCAGCAGCCTCATGAACCCGACATTCGGCCTTCGCATGAACGCCAATGACTACGGACTTGTCAACGCCCAGCGCAAGAAAGGCACCATGCTGTACGGCAAACTGCTCATGGACATAAGAGCCATGATAGGAGGTTCACTCGACAACATGAAACTCTACGGCGATGTCGCTGTGAAGAGCAAGAGCAACATAACAATGGTGATGCTCGACGCCCCCATCGAATCGGGCAAGGAGCTCGACGGACTTGTAGAGTTCGTAAACTTCAACGACACAACCATCATTGCAGCACAGGACAAGGAGATTGACCTTGGAAACATCAACATGAACCTTAACCTCAAGATAGAGGAAGGCGCAAGACTCAATGCCGACCTCGATATCGACCGCAACAACTACGTCACCACTCAAGGAGGCGGCAATCTGCAGCTCACATACACCAACGAAGCCGGAATAAACATGACCGGACGCTACACAATGAGTGACGGAGAGTTCAAATTGAGCCTGCCGGTCATTCCCCTGAAGACATTAAACATAAGCGAAGGCAGCGAGGCGAGTTGGCACGGCCCCCTGCAAAACCCCACACTGGACATCACAGCGTTGGAACACGTGACCTCATCGGTCACATTCGACGACAACAGCACCATACCGGTACCGTTCGATGTAGGCGTGAGAGTCACAAACACCCTCGAGAACATGGGATTGAGTTTTGTAATGTCATCACCCGAGAACCCCACCGTGCAGGAGCAGCTCAACGCACTCGACACCGAGACAATGAACCGCTATGCAGTGACCATGCTCCTCACGGGAGCATATGCAGGCAGCAGCAAAGGCATGACAGTGGGTAATGCACTCAGCACATTCATTGACGCAAAGATAAGCGACATCGCCGGTACAGCCATGAAGAGTGTAAGCGTGAACGTAGGCATAAACGACGCCACCAATGCCGAGACCGGTGACAGTTACAAGAATTACTCCTTCAGTTTCAGCAAAAGGTTCTGGAACGACCGTGTCACCATTGTTGTAGGCGGCGAAGTAAACAGCGGAGGCGCACCCAAAACCGACAACAGTTTCATCAACAACGCCTCACTCGAATGGAAGATAAGCGACAACAGCAACCGCTTCATCAAACTGTTCTACGACAAGAACTACGAATCGATACTCGAAGGAGAGATAACAGAAACCGGCATAGGTTATGTATATAAGCGCAAACTCGACAGGCTGAAGGAACTCTTCATCTTCAGGAACAGCAGGAAAGAAGAGAAAGAACCCCAAAAGAGACCGCAGGCAAAGGAGCAAAGCCAACCACCAATGCCAACCACCAATGCCAACGACAGCATAACAACCGATAAAGAAGAGAAAGAATGAGCAGAAAGCTAATCACATACACCCTGTTGGCAGTAATGCTTACCGCATGCTCATCAACCAGGCACATCCCTGAGGGCGAGCAGCTCTACACGGGCATAAAGAGCATGGACTTCATCGACGAAAGCAAATTCGCCGGCAGCCAGACAGGGCAGCTTGCCGTCGAAGAGATCACATACGCACTCGAGTGCCCACCGAACGGTTCATTGGCAGGCAGTTCAAGCCTCAGGATGCCTTCGGTGGGGCTGTGGTTCTACAACACATTCCACAACTCAAAGAAAGGCATAGGCAAATGGCTGTTCGACAGGTTTGCAACCACACCGGTTCTCATATCCAAGGTAAACCCCGGACTTAGAGCCGAAGTCGCCACCGACATCCTCAAATATTACGGCTATTTCAACGGTACGGTAGAGACCGAAGTGCTCACAGACAGGAAGAATCCCAAGAAAGCAGACGTAGTGTACAGGATACATTTTGGCGAGCCATACATCTACGACAGCATAAACTACACACGGTTCCCCCATGCCGTCGACAGCATCATCGGCAGCAGCCTCAGGAGTGCCTTCGTCAAAAGCGGAATGCAGTTCAACGCAGGAGCCATGGAGGAGGAGAGGACAAGAATCAGCACACTGTTGCGCAACAACGGATACTTCAATTTCCAGCCCGGCTACCTGAACTACCTTGCCGACACCATAAACACCCCGGGCAAGGTAAACCTGCGCATGCAGGCCGTCAAGAACATCCCACCAAAAGCCTACAGCACGTACAGGATAGGCAACATAAGCATCAGGGTAACCGACAGCGGCAACAGCACCATGACAGGCCGCCTCAAAGGCGACACCCTCAAGCGGACGGGTATAAGCTACATCTACAACAGCAAGAAGATTCCGGTACGTGTGGGCGCACTACTGCGCAACATACAGCTCAGGAGAGGCGAACTCTACTCGCAGGAGAAGCAGCAGAACGCCACCACCCTCCTCTACCAGATGAACATATTCAGCAACGTGAACTTCAGTATGAGCCCGCGCAAGGAGAGTGACACCCTTGATGTGAACATCACCGCCCAGCTCGACAAACCATACGACTTCACGTTCGAGCTCAATGCCACCACAAAGAGCAACAGCCAGATAGGCCCCGGAAGCAAGATCACACTGGCAAGGAAGAACGTGTTCCGCGGTGGAGAGACACTCAAACTCTCATTGACAGGTTCCTATGAGTGGCAGACCGACAAGAACGTGAAAGGGCGTGCCGCAGTCATCAACTCATGGGAGATGGGAGCCGACGTATCACTCTCTTTTCCCCGCCTGTTCATTCTGGGAATAAACCGCCGTCACCTGCGCGTGCCCGGCAGCACGTCACTCAGGGTATACACCGACCAGATGAACCGTTCGGGATTCTTCAGGATAATACATGCCGGCGGCGATGCCACCTACAGAATCAACAGTTCAAGCACCAGCACACACACCTTAACACCGTTCCGCCTCACCTACGACATGCTACTGAAGACAACTGCAAAGTTCGACTCCATTGCTGCTGCCAACCGTGCAATAGAGAACAGTTTCCGCGACCAGTTCATACCCGCCATGCAGTACACCTACACCTACGACGAGTCAAAGACAAGGCACTCGAACAAGACATGGGTAGAGACCTCCATAACATCGGCCGGAAACATAACCTCGCTGATATACTGGGCATTTGGCCAGCCTCTTGACAAGCGGGACAAGCACATCCTCAAGAACCCGTACGCCCAGTTCATCAAGGCCACCGCCGAGGTGCGTGAACTTTGGAAGATAGACAAGAACAACTACATCGCCACAAGGCTCATGCTCGGGGCCATACACAGCTACGGCAACTCGCTGTACCCTCCCTACAGCGAACAGTTCTACATTGGCGGAGCAAACAGCCTGCGCGCCTTTACCGTGCGTTCAGTGGGCCCCGGCAGCTACCGTCCGGCAAGCAACGACCGTTACTCGTACCTTGACGAGACCGGAACATTCAAGCTGGAGATGAATGTCGAGTACAGGTTCCGCCTCTTTGCCGACCTGCATGGCGCACTCTTTGTGGACGCAGGCAACATATGGCTGCTGAAGAGAGACCCCGAACGCCCCGGCGGAGAACTGCGGCTGAAGACATTTGCCGAACAGATTGCGCTGAACACAGGTGTGGGAGCAAGGTATGACCTTGGATTCCTTGTCCTCAGGGTCGATTTCGGACTTGGGCTGCATGCACCCTACAAGACAAAACGTAGCGGATACTTCAACCTCAACCCATTGAAGGACGGCTTTGCATGGCATTTTGGAATAGGATATCCTTTTTAAGGCGTCCAGGCGACCTTAGTAGCCCTTATTTTAAAAAAAACTCTTTTTTTTTGCAATATTTCAACAAATAAACACTACCTTTGAAAATGATGCACCGCTAGTGCATCCACTTGATGAAAAAACATTATAATCAACTCTAAAACAAATAAAAATGAAACCTACACTTTTTGTATTGGCTGCAGGTATGGGCAGCCGTTATGGCGGTTTGAAACAGTTGGACGGTCTTGGTCCTAACGGCGAAACAATCATGGACTACTCAATCTACGATGCTATCCGTGGCGGTTTCGGCAAGTTGGTATTCGTTATCCGCAAGGATTTCGAGCAGGACTTCCGCGACAAGGTTCTCAGCAAGTACGAGGGCCACATCCCTACAGAACTTGTTTTCCAGGCTATCGATAACCTCCCCGAGGGATTCACAGTTCCCGAGGAACGCACAAAGCCATGGGGTACAAACCATGCAGTGCTCATGGGCAAGGACGCCATCAAGGAGCCTTTTGCAGTAATCAATGCCGATGACTTCTACGGCCGCGACGCATTTGCCGTTATGGGCAAGTGGCTCAGCGACCTCCCAGAGGGCAGCGAGGGCAAATATTCAATGGTAGGTTTCCGCATCTGCAACACACTCAGCGAGAACGGTAGCGTAGCACGCGGTGTTTGCGAGAAGAACGAGCAGAACATGTTGACAGGCGTTGAAGAACGCACAGAGATTATGCGCGTCGATGGCCCAATCTGCTACAAGGACGAGGAGGGTGCATGGCAGCCAGTTGGTGAGGAGACACCGGTTTCAATGAACTTCTGGGGCTTCACACCCGACTACTTCAAGCACTCTGAGGAGCAGTTCGTTGACTTCTTGAAGGAGAACGTCGACAAGCCAAAGGCCGAGTACTTCATCCCATTGGTAGTAAACAACCTCACTACTACAGGCAAGGCAAGTTGCGAGGTCCTTGATACAACAGCAAAATGGTTCGGTGTAACATACGCTGCTGACCGCCCAGCAACAGTCGAGAAGATTCAGTCACTTGTTGACGCAGGCGAATATCCAGCAAAGTTGTTCTAATAGAACACTCCGATAATACAAAATAGCGTGCACCACGGTGCACGCTATTTTTTTTGCCAATAAGAAGCTGTTTTAAATTATATCGCCAAGTTTTTTTATAGAGTAAGAATGGAATGTTTTATTTATTTTTTAAGGGCGCATGGCGGGCTATGTAACCGCAAAAAAGAAAGAAACAGGAATTTTTGAACATAAAAAACGGCGAAACTATCAGCTTCTATAAGAAAATATTTTTTAGAAATCAAAATAGCTTCTAATATTATACTATAATATAATGTACGCGCGCGAGGGTGCCTACTGTTAACGCGCTTTAACATTACCCCAAGCATAACAAAATACGCTTTGCAGTCATTTTTAGTAAAATGCTAACATTTTGTCAAAACGCCCATTTTTGCACTGAACATATGTTAAAAGAGCATTATTTTTACAAAAAGTGAACAAAAAAGAGGCATATACGCAACAATAATGACATTAACACACACAATCGATAGTTTTTGCGACATACACAAATAGTCAAAATGAGAGCAAAAAACGCTTTTTTGATAAAAAAACAACACTTTCGTTGAAAAAAAACGCTTAACTTATTTTAAAGTTTGTATCAAATGTTGTATCTTCGCGCCATTACTTTCTCAAGCAACACTTGGAGAAAAGACAAATAAATAACCTAAATACTTAATTATTACTAACTTAAATTTCATTTATTATGAAAAGAGTGCTATTTCTTTTGACCGCTATCTGTTTAGGTATCGGTACAATAGCTGCTCAAAGCGCAAAAGTGACTGGTAGGGTTACAGACACTGAGGGCGAAGCAGTTATTGGAGCCTCTGTCTATGTTATCGGTACCAACTTGGGTGCCAACACAGACCTCGAGGGTAACTTTACAATTGAAAATGTACCAAGCAGTGCAACAACACTCCGCGTTTCATACATCGGTATGACAACACAGGAGGTACACATTCTCAAGGGCAAGGCAATGAAGGTTGTTCTTGTTGAGGATGGCGTATCACTTGACGAGGTTATGGTTGTCGCTTACGGTACAGCAAAGAAATCTGCGTTTACAGGTTCTGCTTCTGTAGTCAAGTCAGAGACACTTGAGCAGCGCCAGGTTTCTGACGTTACAAAGGCGTTGTCAGGTACCATCGCCGGTGTCCAGACACTCAGCTCTAACGGCCAGCCAGGTACAAGCGCAACTGTACGTGTCCGCGGTGTCGGTTCTCTCTATGCAGTCAACTCTCCTCTTTATGTAGTTGACGGTATTCCATTCGACGGTGATATCTCTTCTATCAACACAGCCGATATCGAGAGCATGTCTGTATTGAAGGATGCTGCAGCTGCAGCCCTTTATGGTGCACGTGGTGCGAACGGTGTCATCATGATTACAACAAAGAGAGGTAACAGCAGCTCTGCACGCGTATCATTCGACGCACGTTGGGGTATCAACGAACGCCAGATCGGCAAGTACGATGTCCTCACTTCTACCAACCAGTACATGGAGACATTGTACCAGGCACAGCGCAACGCTGCGTTCTACACACAGGGTAAGAACGCAGAGCAGGCACACAATGCAGCCAACAACGGTCTGTTCAAGGCTTTGGGTTACCAGATCTACACCCTCAACGGTGCTGACGGTCTGATTGGCCTCGACGGCAAGGTTAATCCTCTTGCAACTCTCGGCTACAGCGACGGCAAGCACTACTTCACACCAGACGACTGGACAAAGGGTACTATCGACAACCAGATGCGTCAGGAGTACAACGTATCAGTAGCAGGCGGTAGCGAGAAGATCAACTACTACTTCTCTGCCGGTTACCTGCAGGATGGTGGTGTTATCGAGAACTCAGGTTTCGACCGTCTCTCTACACGTTTGAGTGTTGACTATCAGGCAAAGAAATGGTTGAAGATTGGTGCTAACCTTGCTTACAACAACCACGAGAGCCGCTACCCGGGTGAGCAGACTACAACAAACAGCTCAGGTAACGCTTTCTTGCTTGCCAACATGATTGCTCCTGTATATCCAATGTACGTACGTGATGCCGAGGGCAAGATCGTAATGGATGCACAGACAGGTGGCAAGGTATACGACTACGGTAACGGCCAGACAGGTTACACACGTAACTGGATGTCTATGTCAAACCCTATGAGTGACCTTTACTACAACACCGAGGAGTACCTCATGGACATCTTCAACGGTAAGTGGTTTGCTGAGGTTACTCCTTTGAAGGGTCTCAAGCTGACAGCTTCTTTGGGTACATTCATCGACAACACACGCTATCACAGCGTTGGTAACAACAAGTATGGTCAGAGTGCAAGCTACGGCGGTTCAATACAGCAGCAGGTTTCACGCACAAATGCGTTCAACCAGCAGTACCTCGCAAACTACGAGTGGAGCATCGCCAAGAACAACTTCGACATCATGCTCGGTTACGAGGCATATGACCTCCGTGGTGAGGACTCATGGGCAACCGGTCAGAACTACTACAAGAGTGGTGACTGGACTGTAGACAACACTATCGACCAGAAGCGTGGTGGTGGTTCGGCTTACGAATACTCTACACGCGGTATCTTCGGCCGTTTGAACTGGAACTGGGACGAGAAGTATTTCTTGAGCGGTTCATACCGTCGTGATGCTTCTTCACGTTTCCACCCGGACAACCGTTGGGGTAACTTCTTCTCAGCATCTGCAGCATGGGTTATCTCTAAGGAGGCGTTCATGAAGGATGTAGAGTGGGTTGACATGTTGAAGGTTAAGGCATCTTTCGGTCAGCAGGGTAACGACAAGCTCGGTACATCAACCGTCTACTACTATGCATACCTTGACCAATACAAGATGACCGGTGCTGACGGCACATTCTCTGACGGTCTCCTCTCTTACAAGGGTAACAAGGAAATCACATGGGAGAAGAGCAACGCATTCAACATCGGTACAGACTTCTCACTCTTCCGTGGCAAGATTGACGGTACAATCGAGTACTTCAGCCGTACAACAAGCGACATGCTCTACAGCAAGCCAGTAGCGAACTCTAACGGTTACGGTAGCATTCCAATGAACATCGGTTCTATGACCAACAGCGGTGTCGAGATTGAGCTCAACGCTTCTATCATCAACCGTCGCAACTTCAAGTGGAACGTTTATGGTAACGCTACATTCGTGAAGAACGAAATCAACGAACTCCACCCAGAGCTTAACGGCGAGCACATCAGCGGTTCAGAGATTCTCCGCGAGGGCGATTCAATGTACCAGCTCTACCTCGTCAACTACCTGGGCGTTGACCCCAACACAGGTCTTGCTCTCTACGAGGCTAAGACAAAGGCTGATGATTATTTCAAAAAGACCATGACTGCCGAGGCTTACACTGAGCTCACAAAGGAGGGTAACGAAAAGGCTTACAACGCTGCAGTTGAGGCATACAACAAGAACCCTGAGAAATACGCTACAAGTGACTGGAACATCGCTTACGATACCGGCCGCGAGGCTACTGGCGACTTGATGCCTGATGTATATGGTGGTTTCGGTACAACTGTAGAGTTCCACGGATTCGACTTCGGTATCCAGTTCGCTTACCAGCTCGGTGGCAAGATCTGGGACTACACATACCAGGATTTGATGCACGGTGGTGCAACAGCTGACGCAGGTCAGAACTGGCACAAGGACATTGCAAACGCATGGACTCCAGAGAACCGCAACACAAGCATCCCACGTCTGAACTCTGATGACAAGTTTACAAACGCAAGTTCTAACCGTTGGTTGATCTCTTCAAACTACCTTTCAATCAACAACATCACACTTGGTTATACTTTGCCTAAGAACTTCACACGTTCACTTGGTTTGACATCTGTACGCATCTACGGTGCTGCCGACAACGTTGCACTCTTCTGTGCACGCAAGGGTATGGACCCACGTCAGGGTTACACATCAAGTACAAATGCAACTTATGGCGCATTGCGTACAATTTCAGGTGGTATCAAGGTTACATTCTAATAACTTAAATTGAGACTAAAATGAAAAAGTTTAAATATATATTCATTGCATCGGCATTTACAGCCATGTCACTCGTTGGCTGTAACGACCTTGATACAGAGCCTCTGGGTTCTACTATCACCGCCGATCAGAAGGAGGCTACCGTTGCGGAAAACCCTGAGAGAATCAAGGCGAGTGTTGCCGCTATTCCTTCATTGTTCTATGATTTCGGTAAGATTCTCGGCGAGAGCTACCACAGCGACTTCGCTTATCCCGCCATCATGATGTGGACCGATACACGCGGTACTGACATGGTTTCACCTATCACAGGTTACAACTGGTTCAGCAGCGCTGTAGAGTACACAGATATCCAGCCAACAGGTGTTGGTACAAACCTTGTGTGGAGAACAATGTACAAGCAGATTTATGCAGCCAACGCTGTTGCCGGCATGATTTCTGCTGACACAGAGGACGATAACCTGAAGTTCTACCTTGCACAGGCTTACGCAGTACGTGCATTCAACTACTTCACATTGGCACAGCTCTACCAGCACACATATGTTGGCAACGAGGAGAAGCCTTGTGTTCCTATCATCACAAACGAGAATGCCGATGAGGCAGGTGCCAACGGTTGCGCACGTTCAACTGTAGAAAAGACATACGCACAGATCATGAAAGACCTTGATGCTGCCATCGAGTTGCTTTCAAGCACTGAAACAGTTCGCGAGGACAAGCGTTATGTAAGCCTTGAGGTTGCTTACGGTATCCGCGCACGCGTTAACCTTGTAATGAACAACTGGGCTGAGGCTGCAAGCGATGCTGAGATGGCATTGAAGGGCAACGCGACTCCTTACTCAATGGAGGCTATCTGCAAGCCAGGCTTCAGCGATATCGAGGATGCTTCATGGATGTGGGGTTGCCTTGTTGCAGAGACAGACCGCCCTGTAACATCTGGTATCTGTAACTTCCCATCACACATGGGTTCACTCAACTACGGTTATGCTTCAGTAGGTGCATGGCGTTACATCAACAAGTCTCTCTACAACTCAATTCCTGACACAGACGTTCGTAAGGGATGGTGGTTGGATGCAAACGCACAGTCTCCATACCTGAACGCAGAGCAGGCTGCTTATGCAGCAGAGGCTAAATGTCCTCCATACACACAGATGAAGTTCGGTTGCTACAACGACGAGGTTTACACATCAACAAACGCAAACGACATTCCTCTTATGCGTGTTGAGGAGATGTACCTTGTACTTGCCGAGGCACAGGCTATGGCAGGTGACCCTGCAGCCGGTGCAGCTACATTGGAGAACTTTGTAAAGACATACCGTGACCCAGCCTACACATGTACAGCAACAAATGCTGCCGGTGTACAGGAGGCTGTATGGAAACAGCGCCGTATCGAGCTCTGGGGCGAGGGCTTCTCTTACACAGACCTTCTCCGTCTTAAGAAGAACATCGACCGCCGCGGTGGTGGTTATGAGGCTAAGGCCGTATTCAACATCCCTGCAACTGAGGGCGAGGAGGGTTACGATGCACGTATCTTCCCAATCCCACACAGCGAGGTTGAGGCTAACCTCTTGATTACCGAGAACAACCCGATATCTAGCCAGGTAATGCCTGTTGAGGATATCGAATAATAAACCAAAGATCATTCCTGCCTGCGGGCAGGAATGATTCAGGAACTTTTTAATAAAATAAAAAGGAAATATTATGAAATTTTTCAAATCATTTTTATTGGTAGCTGCCGTTGCAGGTCTCTTCGCTTCATGTAGCGACGAGGGTTACTGGGACGCGTACAACTTCAAGAACGACACCTACTCTTTCGAGCAGGGTTCACATAGCTACAGCCTTAAAGGTACAGAAAAATTGGATTCGGTTGTAGTAACCGTTTACAGAAGTACAACAAAGGGCAATGTAGATGTTCCAACTATCCTTACAGCAAACAGCAACATCATCAGCGTTGCCGACACTGCAGTTCACTTTGTTGACGGCAGCAGCATTGCTGAAATCGTTGTAAAGATTGACAACTCAAACATCGAGATCGGTAAGAACTACAAGGCAGAAATCACATTCGATGTTCCAGCCGAGCAGCTCTCTATCTCAGGCGCAAACACCTATACTCTCACATTCGTTAAGGAGTACAACTGGGTTGTTGCAGGTTCTGGTTTCTGGAATTCAGTAAGTTTTACTGGAGAGCAGTACCCTGTTGAGATCGAGATTGCCGAGGGTTATGAGAATGGTTATTACTGCCGCGTTGCTCCATTCAAGAAGGGTTACTACATTCCTTTCTTCCTCGATGAGAATGCTGACGCAGTAGAGTGCCCTGCTAACAACTACAACACTGGTGTAACATATGCTGGTGCAGCACTTGTATTCCACCACGACCCTGCCGGAAAATACGGTGCGTATTGCTCATTCGCTAACGATGGCAACACCTACACTTTCAAAGGTTTGTGGGATACTGCTGAAGGTTTGTATGTTGCTTCTGACGTGCTCCAGTGGACCGAGGGCTGGCCAGGTGAGTAATTACCGGAAAGCTTAATTTCAATAAAAGGAGACTGACATTCTGAAGTGAACCCCAAAGTTTGGACAAAAAACTTTGGGGTTTATTTTATGCGTAAGAAACACGATTATTCAGCATTGCTTAAATATATGCATATGCTTGAAGATGGTTATTCCATTAACCACATTCACACGACTTACGGAATCGCTCATTTAAGATTGTCAAAGTTGTGGGAATTGTACAAAAAACATGGTTCTTCAGTTCTTTGTCGTCAATCACTTACTCGTAGCACTCCTATTTCGAGGTATAAGGCAGTGCTTGATATTGAAAGAAATTGCTTATCTTTGGTGCAAGCCTCGATAAAGCATGGAGTAAGTGCCAACCGTTTGAGTACATGGTTA
>JAZQZM010000025.1:0-9594 GCA_045634085.1 Bacteroidaceae bacterium | reverse complement strand
AGGAACTGAGGAAGTATATCCACTACTACAATAATGATAGAATTAAACTGAGACTAAAAGGAAAGAGCCCGGTGCAATACCGAACTCTTTACCAATAAACTTTTTTAATTAATCCGTCCAACTTTTTGGGGTCAGATCATTCCATGTCGGTCTCTTTTTGCATTGTATACGGACATCAGGCGCAGGAATGCCACCCTACGGAGAGAGAATTTGGGACAAAGTCTTCAATTTTACACAAGTTATTCGTATCTTCGCGCAGATATATGCACTCCTGTGCAGTCAAAAGGACAAAATTCGGGATAAAAACAACAGCACAATAATATGACAGACGTTATAAGCGTAGCAAAAAAATGTTTCCAGGACGAGGCTCAGGCTATCCTGAACATGATACCGAGACTCGACGAGAACTTCACAAAAGCGATTGAGATAATCATCGGCAGCAAAGGAAGACTCATTGTCACAGGCGTAGGAAAATCGGGCCACATCGGCGCAAAGATTGCCTCAACAATGGCAAGTACCGGAACACCGGCATTCTTTGTAAACCCGCTTGATGCTTTCCATGGCGACCTGGGCATGATATGCGAAGGCGATGTAGTGATTGCAATATCGAACTCGGGACAGACCGACGAACTGTTGCGTTTCATCCCAATGCTTGCCGACCGTAACATCCCCATCATCTCAATGTCGGGCAACCCCGAATCGCTGCTGGCAAAATACTCCGACTGTCACCTCGACATATCGGTAACACATGAGGCTTGCCCACTTAACCTTGCCCCCACCTCATCGACCACAGCGACACTCGCCATGGGCGATGCCATTGCATGTGCATTGATGACTGTGCGCAACTTCCAGGCAAAGGACTTCGCAAGATTCCACCCCGGTGGTTCGCTTGGACGCCGCCTGCTTGCAAAGGTAAAGGACTTCATGATAAGCGACAACCTGCCCATTGTGACACGCGAATCAAAGATAAGCGACACTCTGCTACAGATAAGCCGGACAAAAATGGGTATTGCAGTTGTTGTTGAAGAGGGAAAGATTCTTGGCGCCGTTACCGACGGTGACATACGCCGCACAATGCAGCGCGACCAGGACCGTTTCTTCGAGCTTACAGTAAAGGACCTCATGAACAGCAACCCAAAGATCATCAGAGAGGACGATAAACTTTCACAGGCCGAAAAACTGATGCGCCAGCACAACATCAATTCACTCATTGTGGTGAACGGCGAGGGAGAGCTTGTGGGTGTGATTGATGCATTCAGCTGTTTCTAAGAGCACGACTTTAAACTGTTCCCCTACCCTAGGGGGGGGGGCTACCACAAAGTGGCTGAGGGGAGTTGCCGTGCTGCTTGCGACTTTACGCTGCTCGTGTTATCCAAACTTCACTTTCAGTTCAGTTTTTACCTTTAACTTTTCAGTTTTCAGTTTGTTATGAAAGTAGTAGCATTTGTCCCCATACGCCTCAACAGCAAGAGGGTAATAGGCAAGAATCTTAAACCGCTTGGCGGCAAACCGCTGATGTGGTATATCCTTGAGACACTTGCAAAGGTAAAGAACGTAGACGAGGTATATGTATACTGCAGCAGTGAGGAGATTATCCCCCACCTGCCCCAAGGCGTGAAATACCTGAAGCGCAGCGAGTGGCTCGACCGCGATGAGACGCTGGGCGAGGAGATTTACGACGCTTTCACCAAGGAGGTGGATGCCGACGTGTACATGCTTGCACATACCACATCTCCGTTCATCAAGGAGGATACGATAAGTTGCGCCATCGACAAGGTGAAATCGGGCGAACATGACTCCGCCTTCAGTGCGCAGAAGATACAGACCTTCTGCTGGCATGATGGCAAGCCGCTGAACTATGACTTGAAGAAGATTCCGCAGACACAGAAAATTGAGCCGGTATATGTGGAGACAAGCGCATTCTACATATTCCGTAAGGAACTATGGACCGTAGAACACCAACGCGTGGGTTTCAACCCGTACATGGCAATAATCGACCCAATTGAAGGCATTGACATTGACTACCCAGAGGACTTCGAGTTCGCCGAGAAGGTGATTGCACTGTAAAGCAACAAAGGAGAAGACAGGAACGTTTTCAAACTATACACAATCAGAATCAGTATGGAACAGGAAGAGAAAAAAAGCTGCAGTTGTTGCAACTCATCAAAATCGGGAGTACCCGGTTTTGCAATAATGGTGGGACTCATCGTCCTTGGCCTTTTCATCTCCAAAGGGCTGAAGAGCATTGCCGACAAGGACCAATATGTAACCGTGAAGGGCCTTGCCCAGCGCGAGGTAATGGCAAACAAGGTGGTGTGGCCCATACCCTACTACTGCGTGAACAACGACATACAGTCGCTGTACAACGACCTTGACAGGAGCAGTGCCACAATCATCGGTTTCCTCAAGGAGAACGGAATCACCGACGAGGAGATTATCCTGTCGACACCGAACGTAACCGACCGCCTTGCACAGACCTACACACCCGAGAACCTGAAGTACCGTTACGAAGGAAGGGATGTGGTTACGGTGTCATCGACACAGGTGGAGAAGGTAATCGAACTCATCAAGGAGCAGATTGTACTGATGAAGAAGGGTGTCAACATTGGCACAGAGTATGGATACGGCGGCGATGCCACATTCGAATACACCGGACTGAACGAAATCAAGCCCGAGATGATTGAGGAGGCTACACGCAACGCGCGTGCAGTTGCACAGAAGTTTGCCGAGGATTCCGATAGCGAGCTTGGCGGCATAAGGAACGCCAACCAGGGACAGTTCAGCATAAGCAGTGACGCTACCACACCACACATAAAGAACATCAGGGTAGTCACGACAATTGATTATATACTGAAGAACTGATATTCGATTTTTAGAATTACAAAGAGGCTGACCCAAAAGTAAAATGGGTTAGCCTCTCTTGTTGAGGTTTGAATAAAAAGAGCTGTTTTTAGGCTTGCGAAGCCTCCAAAACCGCAGTTTACTTGAAGTAAATGAGGATTTGGAGGCAAGCGTAACGACAAAAGAGCCTTTTTAGTCACTCTCTCTTTTTGAAGGGTTCATTCTTTGACTTGGCTCGCTGCAAGACTGAGGAGTAGAAAAACATACACACAACAAAGGGCAGACACACCGGCCTGCCCCTACAGATGTTAATGAAAAGACCTTACTTGCGCAGGCCCTTATAAGCAAGATAACCCACGCATGTCACCGCAAGAGCCAAGAAGCAGTAACCAATTACCGCACTATGCTCCTTGACTGCATTCATAACGGCAAGTTCGCTATCCATTCCGGGAATCTTGGACATATAATAACCGAGTATGGCAAGGATTATATTCCATGCACCGGCACCAAGCGAGGTAAAAAGCACAAAACGTGAGAAACTCATACGTGCAAGACCTGCAGGTATTGATATCAACTGACGCACTGCCGGTACAAGACGTCCTATGAGTGTCGATGCTGCACCGTGCTTGTCGAAATACTCCTCGGCATGCTTTACCTTAGCCTCGTCGAGCAGGCACATGTGACCCAAACGGCTACCCGCAAATTTGTATATGATTGGACGTCCGAGCCACAATGCTAGAAAATAGTTGAACAGAGCTCCAATGAGAGCTCCCAATGTCGCGAAGAGAACAACAAGGAATATATTCATGTCACCGCTTACGGTAGCCTTCCATGCTGCAGGAGGCACTACCGCCTCTGACGGGAACGGGATGAACGAGCTCTCTATTGCCATAAAGAGAAGTACTGTACCATAATTGAGGTTTTTGAGGCAGAATGCTGTCAGTTTCTCCATTATTCCGGCATGCTCCTCATCGTTCTCGGCCGGAAGTGCCGGCGCAACAGCATCATCAGTAGCGGCAGTTTCATTGATTGGCATAACATCGTGCGCACCATCTGTAGCCGATTGGTGAATAGCCTCAACCTTTGCCAAGGAATCGGCAACAACGGTTTCCTGAGCATTCACACTAACCACCCCGAATGCGAGGGCCATTGCAACAGCAATGATAGCAAATATCCTGTTCATCTTGTCTTTATTTACACTGTTTGTTTTCCAACGGCAAAGATACCCCGGAAATATTACTAAAATATTATATTAATCAAATTTAACTACAGCCGCAAACTACGCATCACTCCCCAAAAAGGTTCAGCTTGTTGGCACGTGCCTCGTCAAGCGTACGTAATGGCACTGCAGGCTTTGCCGCAGCAGTTTCACGCAGGGTTGCCTGCTGCGCCTCCAATGCCGCTACAAAAGCATCACGGCGTTCCTTACCGCCAAGCAGTTCGGCTGCAACCACAACGTTCTGCGACACGTCCTTTACATGGATTACCGGGCCGTCGTACACGGGGGCAATCTTAAGTGCCGTATGCATGGGGCTGGTTGTAGCACCGGCAATCATCACAGGGATAGAGAGCCCGGCAGCCTTCATTGCCTTTACAGTGGTTATCATCTCCTCGAGAGACGGGGTTATCAGGCCGCTGAGGATTACGATATCGGCACTGTTCTCTACCGCAGCTGCAACAATATTCTCAGCCGGAACCATGACTCCAAGGTCAATGACATCGTATCCGTTACAGCCCATGACAACAGTGGCGATGTTCTTGCCTATATCGTGCACGTCGCCCTTTACGGTTGCCACCACAATGCGCCCTGCCGATGTGCTGCGTGCGCTGTTCTCACTCTCTATCAGCGGTTGCAGTATTGCCACAGCCTGTTTCATGGTACGCGCACTCTTCACCACCTGGGGCAGGAAGAGCTTGCCGGCACCGAACAGCTCGCCAACATATCCCATTCCGTCCATAAGCGGACCTCCGATGACATTTACCGCTGTACCGTAACGGGCAACAGCCTCATCAAGGTCCTGAGCAAGATATTCTCCGATGCCCTTTACAAGTGCAGTCCTGAGGCGTTCCTCAAGGGATGCCTCGCGCCACGACTCGGCAGCCACAGCCTGCACGCCGGCAGCCTGCTCCTTGAGCTCTGCAGCAAGGGTTATGAGGCGTTCGGTGGCATCGGCATTGCGGTTGAGCACCACATCCTCCATCACATTGCGCAACTCCACGGGGATATCCTCGTACTGCACCGCCGTCTGTGGGTTCACTATTCCCATATCCATTCCCGCCGCAATTGCATGATAGAGGAAAACAGCATGCAGTGCCTCGCGCACATAGTTGTTGCCGCGGAAAGAGAAAGAGAGGTTACTCACGCCACCGCTGATGTGCGCACCCGGCAGGTTCTCCTTAATCCAGGCACAGGCGCGAATGAAATCGAGCCCGTATGATGCATGCTCATCAATGCCGGTTGCAATGGCAAGGATATTGGGGTCGAATATTATGTCGTGCGGTGCAATGCCCGCCTCTTTTGTCAACAGTCGATAGGCACGGGCACAAACCTCAATCTTGCGTTCATAGGTTGTGGCCTGGCCCTGCTCGTCGAACGCCATTACCACCACTGCCGCACCAAGGCTCTTTGCCTCGCGTGCACGTTCAAGGAACAGCGCCTCGCCCTCCTTGAGGGATATTGAGTTGACGATTGAACGGCCCTGTATGCATTTGAGTCCCTCCCTGATAACGTTCCAGTCGGAGGAGTCGACCATCAGCGGGACACGGGCAATATCGGGCTCGCCTGCGAGCATATTGAGGAAGGTCTTCATCTCCTCACACGCATTGAGCAAGCCGTCGTCCATGTTTATGTCTATCACCAGGGCACCGTCCTCAACCTGTTTGCGGGCAATGGAAAGCGCCTCGGTGTAGTTCTTTTCATTTATCAGTCGCAGAAACTTGCGTGAGCCGGCGACGTTGCAGCGTTCGCCCACATTTATGAAGTTCATTGAACGGTTAACCACAAGACGTTCAAGACCCGAGAGCCACATCTCCTGTGGAGCCGCCTGCGGCTTGCGCGGACGGGCACCGGCTGCCATTGGCGGAAACAGGGCAATGAACTCATCGGTTGTTCCGCAGCAGCCGCCAATGATGTTTACAAGTCCCTCATCGACATACTCCTTCACTATTGCTGCCATCTCGCCCGGTGTCTGGTCGTACTCGCCCAATTCATTGGGCAGGCCGGCATTGGAATACACGCTGACGTAGTATGGTGCCTTGTCGCTGAGTGCCTTGAGGAAGGGTTTCATCTCTCTTGCTCCAAAAGAGCAGTTAAGGCCTACCGACAACAGGTTACGCCCCGAGAGTGAAGCAAGCACTGCCTCGAGTGTCTGACCCGAGAGTATGCGTCCCTGGGTATCGGCAACAGTGAACGAGAGCATTACGGGCACCTCGCGACCTGCTGCGGCCATAGCCTCATCGGCTGCACACAATGCAGCCTTGGCATTGAGTGTATCGAAGATTGTCTCGCACAGCAGGGCATCTACCCCACCCTCTATGAGTGCGGTCATCTGCTCCTTGTATGCAGCGACAAGCTGGTCGAAGGTTATGTTGCGCATGGCAGGGTTCTCCACATCGGGGCTCATTGAGCATGTGCGCCCTGTGGGACCCACCGAGCCGGCCACGAAACGGGGACGGGAGGGTGTGGAGTACCTGTCGGCAACCTCACGTGCAAGCAACGCTGCACGACGGTTGATCTCGGTGCACAGATGGGCACAACCATACTCTGCCTGCGATATGGCATTGGCATTGAAGGTGCAGGTCTCAATGATATCGGCACCTGCCGCAAGATAGCGGTCATGGATTTCCCCTATGACGTCGGGGCGGGTAAGCACCAGCAGGTCATTGTTTCCCTTGAGTGCTACAGGATGCTCCGCAAGCAGAGTGCCGCGAAAATCAGCCTCGCCAAGGGCATATCTCTGTATCATGGTGCCCATTGCTCCGTCGAGCACCAGAATCCTTTCCTTTATTGCTTCTTTCAGAATCATCTTATTCAGTTTTTGCTGCTGCGGCCGGATGTATGGAGTATCGGCGACAGCTTTAAAAAGCATTTTACTCTACCCCACGGACGGGATAGAGTAAAAGACGTATCAGTAGTTCCTTCTCAGGCGGTCAATCTCGCGCTTGTCATCGCGTTCCTTTATCGACTCGCGCTTGTCGTACTCATGCTTACCGCGCGCCAGTGCTATGACAAGTTTAGCAAGGCCCTTCTCGTTGATGAAGAGCCTCAGTGGCACAATTGTGAAACCGGGGTTCTTCACGGCCTGCTTTAGCTTGCGCAGCTCCTTGCGTTCGAGCAGCAGCTTGCGGTCGCGACGCGCCGTGTGGTTGTTGTAAGAACCGTAGAAATACTCGGCCACGTGCATGTTCTTGACCCATAGCTCCTCGTTTATGAAGGTGCAGTAGGTGTCGACAAGGCTCGCCTTGGACTGGCGGATGGATTTTATCTCCGTACCCGTCAGCACAATGCCCGCCGTGTAGGTCTCGGTCACGAGATAGTCGAACGTGGCCTTGCGGTTCTTTATGTTTATGTTTGATACTCTCTTGTCCATAATCATTTTACAGGGTTGGCAAACTTACCGCCGATAATTTCAACCTCCTTGACTGCGCCCTCGACCTCACGCTTCAGGTATATCTTTGTCCTGAGTGAATCCTTGCCGGCAACGCTGCTTTTCTGCTCCTCGGTAAGGAAATCGCCAACTTTGGCAAGGTCGAACGTGAGCAGTTCGGTGTTTGTAACATTGCCGCTGCGGGTTGCCTTGCCCCAAAGGTCAAGTTCCACGCAGTCCTCATTCACACCACGTACCGACATGGCGAACTCTGCACCCTCCTTAGCTCCGAAATAGGAGATATTCAGGTTCTGACGGTTTTTCCATATCCACACCGGTTTCGTACTCATGTCAAAAAACTCATAATTCTTCAACTTGTCGAACACGGCATTGTACTTGGCGCAATCAATGTCGCTTGGCAACGAAAGCGGACGGGTCTCAATCTTGCGGGTCACATGTGCAATCTCACATAAAGGCTTGCTCATTGTAGAGATATCAAAGAAGTAACGCAAGGTCATATGCACCCTGTCACCAGTCTGGTAACCATAGGTATCCATATTTGAGATGGGGATAACCGAGTCGGAGAATTCGGGCGACACAGTGTGCTTGTTCACAGTGTAGATATTGTCATAATAGTACTCATAATTGTAGTGCGGCTCAATGGGGTCACAAGAGAACAGTACAAGAGCCACAAATGACAACAGTGCGATATTAAGCAGGTTTTTCATGTTTCAATTACGTTTTATTCTATACAAACTATCTGCGAAGATACAAAGAAAATGGCAAACCGCGGCACCGGAAAACCAAATATGCACGGCTTTTATGCTTTTTTATGAAGGAAACCGTTTTTAAAAATAAAAATACGCGTCAACTTTTGTATAAGACATTATTTTTACTAACTTCGCAGACTGAAAGAGACTATGTTTCACATTTTAAACATACAACAATTATGGTTTATTCACACGAAGTAGAAAACATGTGTGTTGTAAAGAAGGGTCCTAACCACGGTCCTGCTCCAATCCCCGAGGAGGGCAAGTGGATCAAGGCTAAGGAGGTTGCTGACATCTCAGGCTTTACACACGGTATCGGTTGGTGTGCTCCTCAGCAGGGTGCATGCAAACTCTCATTGAACATCAAGAACGGTATCATCCAGGAGGCTCTTGTTGAGACAATCGGTTGCTCAGGTATGACTCACTCGGCTGCTATGGCTTCTGAGATTCTCCCTGGCAAGACAATCCTCGAGGCACTCAACACTGACCTCGTTTGCGACGCCATCAACACTGCAATGCGCGAGTTGTTCCTGCAGATCGTTTACGGCCGCAGCCAGTCAGCTTTCTCTGAGGGTGGCTTGATCATCGGTGCAGGTCTTGAGGACTTGGGTAAGGGTCTCCGCAGCCAGACAGGTACTCTCTACGGTACTTTGGCTAAGGGTTCACGTTACCTCGAGATGGCAGAGGGTTACATCACACGCCTCGCACTCGACAAGAACGACGAGATCTGCGGTTACGAGTTCATCAACCTCGGCCAGCTCATGGAAGAGATCAAGAAGGGCACCGACGCTAATGAGGCTGTCAAGAAGTTGACAAAGTCTTATGGCCGTTTCTCTGAGGAGGCAGGTGCAGTTAAGTATATTGACCCACGTAACGAATAAGGAGGAAAAAGCTATGATAAGACCCGTAAAATTTGAAAGTCAGGATCGTCGTATCAAGCAGATCCTCGCTGTACTTAACGAGAATGGTATCGCTTCTATCGAAGAGGCTAACGAGATTTGTGAGCAGTATGGCATCGACCCTTACAAGATTTGTGAGGAGACACAGCCTATCTGTTTCGAGAACGCAAAGTGGGCTTACGTTGTAGGTGCTGCTATCGCATTGAAGAAGGGTTGCGCAAACGCAGCTGACGCAGCTGAGGCAATCGGTCTTGGTTTGCAGGCATTCTGTATCGCAGGTTCAGTAGCTGACGACCGTAAGGTAGGTATCGGCCACGGTAACTTGGCTGCACGTCTTCTGCGCGAGGAGACAAAGTGTTTCGCATTCCTTGCAGGTCACGAGTCATTCGCAGCTGCAGAGGGTGCTATCAAGATTGCCGCTAATGCAGACAAGGTTCGCAAAGAGCCTCTCCGTTGTATCCGCAACGGTCTTGGTAAGGACGCTGCACAGATTATCTC
>JAZQZM010000024.1:0-8742 GCA_045634085.1 Bacteroidaceae bacterium | reverse complement strand
TTTGACAGCGGGTAGAAAAGGTATGTAAGCACGCAGTGCCTCGTTGGTTCGCACTATAATCTGAGCCCGCAAAAATTTATCTGGCAACAATAACTACGCTCTTGCTGCTTAATCGAAGTATAGTAGATTAGCTTAATCCCTGCACCAGGTGCGGGGACGAGACATCACCCGGACGCTGTTGTTCCGAAGCAATCCGACATGGTGGTGCAGGCAAATCGGGACTAACCATTGCAGGCCTCGATGCATTGGCGACATCTTAGAGGATAAGGCGCAGGTTGGCGGTCGCGGTCTTGCCTACGTTCGAAAACCTTACCGATGACTAAGCGTGTAGAAAGCATATGGTTTCCCTGTTTGGACGAGGGTTCGACTCCCTCTAGCTCCACTTGACACAACCTTCGTTTTTAACAAGACTGCTGATTTTCAACAAATTGGCAGTCTTATTTTTATTTCTTCAATTTGTTGAAAAAGAATCAACACCCCTGGCATTACAAATTTGGCCCCAATACATATATTTGCAAATATTAATTAACTTTTATTTAATTTAAAACTTGTTACTATGAAAAAGTCATTGTTTTTCATCGTTTGTTGCGCCACCCTTCTCCTTAGCAGCTGTGCAACATACAAAAAGGACGCTGCTGTGTTTGCTATTGGCGGTAACAGCATCAATACTTACATCTCTGCAGAGCTTGACTACGACAATGCAAAGCCCATTGAGGCCGTAATCGAGACAACCCACGTTTTGGGTCTGGATCTTAAATTCAACAAAAACAAGAAGTTTGTAAGCAGCAACCGTTATAAAGGCCTCAACAAGCGCGAAAGCCAGGCACTTTACAAGGCCATTGAAGAAAACAACGTAGATATCGTTGTTGAACCACGTTTCGAAGTTGAGACTCACAGTTGGTTCTTAGGCATAATCAGAACCAGCAAGGTCAAGGTAAAAGGCTGGGGTTTGAATATCAAGAGAATAAAAGAGGACAATGTACTCAACAGCAACATGCCATTCCCTTCAAGCGCAATAGGCGGTATTCTCGGTTTCTGATATGAACAACACCAACAAGAACTGCACGTTCTTATACAACACAACAAACAGACATTCCTCACGGAGTGTCTGTTTTATTTTATGCATGCCGACAAATGCAAAGATATTTATAACATTATCTACAAATTCTATCCCTTAAATGCTCTTTTGTTCCTTTATACTTTGCAACCTTGTATATTTTGACTAAATTTGCCACACATAAAGACCGACATTGGTCAAAAAGACACTATGAACAACATCTATTTGAAGAAAGTACCGCAACAGGGATTTGCAACCACGCAATCTTCGTTGCAACAGTTTGTGCAGCATGTATACCAGATGCAGCACACCCATATATTCTATTGCCAGAGCGGTGAGGCACTCTTCACTATTGATGGGCACAAGTTCCGTTTCACACCCGGACAACTCATCATCTGCCCGTTGGGCTCAAGCATTCTGCTGCTCGACATCACAAGCGACTTCTCAGCGCGCCTGCTTGGCCTTTCAAAGCATATATGGCTTGCAGCACGCAGCGCAATGGCACCCGAGGCTTTGCAGGAAATTGAATGCTGCACCTACCAGGGCTGCAATACTGAACTCGAGAAGGAGTTCGTGACCAACATCTTCAAACAGGTAGACATCATGGATGCCGAGGCCGAAAGGGAGGAGAACATGGAGTTCTGTCGCCAGAACATAATACTTGCCGTAAACTCACTATTGCTGTACATGCAGCGCATAAACAAGGAGAAGAACCAGAAGGGTAAGGAGCACATAAGCGAAGGCAAGGACAAGGTGTTCTACGAGTTCCGCACCTTGCTCACCAAGAAGTTCCGCGAAGAACGTTCGGTACAGTATTATGCCGACATGCTCAAGGTCTCTACCCGCCACCTCAACGCAATATGCCAGCGCACAAGCGGACAGAATGCAAAAGAGATTATAGACCACTACACAATCATTGAGCTCCAGGTTGCACTCATGTACACACACAAGAGTTTCCAGGAACTTGTAGGCGAGTTCCGTTTCCCCGACCAGAGCTACCTTACCCGCTACTTCAAACGCCACACAGGATATTCACTGTCGGAATTCCGCAGCAAGGGAGTGATGGTCGATTGAAACAGAAAGCGGAAAGGTGAAAACTGCAAGTAAGCGAGTGTGTGAAAGTTTGTTTACACATAAAGCGAGCAAAAGCAGGTTCAAGCACACGAAGTGTGGTTAAAGTTAAAAGTGGATGACCCAAAAGTAAATGGGTTATCCACTTCTTATTACGAGGTTGAATAAAAAGAGTTGTTTTTAGGCGTGCGAAGTCCGAAAAAGCGCAGTTTACTAAGCGTAAATGAGCATTTTGAGGGCGAGCACAACAACAAAAGAACCTTTTTAGTCGGCCTCTCTTTGCCAATGTAATATATTCCGCCTGCAAGCTTTATCGTAGCCGACAGCTTTTAGCTTTAAGCTTTCCGTTTTCCGTTAGTATTAAGCTTCACCCTTGAACGGTGTCCCAGGCACATACCCCTCGCGTTCCGGCAAACGGATTTCACCGAACTGCGCCTCATATCGCATAAGGTTATCCTGGAGAGCAAGAGCAAGACGCTTGGCATGCTCGGGAGTCATGACGATGCGCGACTTCACTTTCGCCTTGGCAACGCCAGGCATCATGCGAACAAAGTCAATGACAAATTCCGATGTTGAATGAGCAATGATTGCAAGGTTTGCATATGTTCCCTCGGCAACATCTTCTTTAAGTTCTATCTGCAACTGGTTGTTTTTATCCATAATTAACTGAATCAATTATTAGAAGTACCTGTAGTGACAAAAGAGACAAGGTTTACATCAAAAATCAATGTTGAGTACGCCGGTATGCCCGAAGTAGCATTTGCACCGTAGCCAAGGGCGTAGGGGATGTAGATTCGCCAGATATCGCCATTGGAATTTGTTGTGCCGGCCACCATGTGCTGTAATGCTGTTGAGAAACCCGGAACTGTACCAGAAAGCTTAAGCTTTACAGGGACATCGAATTCGGGTTCAAGTTCACCGTCATATGAAGAATCGAAGATATAGCCTTGCGGATAGGTCTTCGATGGGATGAGGCGCCCTTTGTAGTTGACAGAAACTGTATCGGTATACGTAGGTGATTCAGTGCCGTTGCCGGCCTGAATCACATTGCAGTATACGTAGTATTGATTGTCCCACTCCTTGCTTTCGTCAAGGCCTGTTGCAAGAAAGACCTTCCACTCTCCCTCGCCTGAACGCGCCACATCGGCTATGGAATCGATGTACTGAGTGTTGCGTGCCTGCCAGTTATTGAACTCAGGCACCTCGTCAACCTCTTCGCACGATGCAAAGACAAGAAGCATTGCAGCAAGGAGAGAGAACAGCTTTATATTCTTCATCGGTTATGATTATGAAAGTTTCTTCAACAAAGATGTGATGCTTACGTTATCCTGGATAATGTTGCGCAGGTCGCTGATAGCCACACGGCGCTGCTCCATGGTATCGCGTTCGCGGAGTGTTACCATACCGTCCTCGAGAGTCTGGTGGTCAACTGTCACGCAGTATGGAGTACCGATGGCATCCATACGACGGTAACGCTTGCCGATAGAGTCCTTCTCCTCGTAATAACAGTTGAAGTTGAACTTGAGTTCGTTCATGATTTCACGTGCCTTCTCGGGCAGACCGTCTTTCTTCACAAGAGGAAGAACAGCAAGCTTCACAGGAGCAAGAGCCGCTGGCAGGCGGAGCACAACGCGTGTCTCGCCGTTCTCGAGTTTCTCCTCGCAGTAAGATGCACACATGATGCTGAGGAACATACGGTCAACACCGATTGATGTCTCGATAACATATGGAGTGTAGCTCTCGTTTGTCTCAGGGTCGAAATACTTGATGTTCTTGCCCGAGAACTTCTCGTGCTGGCCAAGGTCGAAGTTTGTACGTGAGTGGATACCCTCGACCTCCTTGAAACCGAATGGCATACGGAACTCGATATCTGTAGCTGCGTTAGCGTAGTGGGCAAGTTTCTCGTGGTCGTGGTAGCGGTAAGCGTCATCGCCGAAGCCAAGAGCCTTGTGCCATGCAAGACGTGTCTCCTTCCACTTGTTGAACCACTCGAGCTCGCTGCCGGGGCGTACGAAGAACTGCATCTCCATCTGCTCAAACTCGCGCATACGGAAAATGAACTGGCGTGCTACAATCTCGTTACGGAAAGCCTTACCAATCTGTGCGATACCGAAAGGAACGCGCATGCGGCCAGTCTTCTGTACATTGAGGTAGTTCACGAAGATACCCTGTGCAGTCTCGGGGCGGAGATAGATTTTCATTGCACCGTCGGCAGTAGAACCCATGTCGGTTGAGAACATGAGGTTGAACTGGCGCACCTCGGTCCAGTTACGTGTACCTGAGATGGGACATGCAATCTCCTCATCGATGATTATCTGACGGAGTTCGTCGAGGTCCATTGCGTTGAGAGCCTTTGCGAAACGTGCCTGCAGAGCATCGCGCTTCTCCTTCTCGGCAAGTACCTTAGGATTTGTCTCCATGAAGAGTTCGCGGTTGAAAGAGTCGCCGAAACGCTTTGCTGCCTTTGCAGCCTCCTTCTCCATCTTCTCCTCATACTTTGCTATCTGCTCCTCGATGAGCACATCGGCACGGTAACGCTTCTTTGAGTCGCGGTTGTCAATAAGGGGGTCATTGAACGCATCAACGTGACCCGAAGCCTTCCATATTGTGGGGTGCATGAAGATAGCAGAATCGATACCCACGATGTTGTCGTTCAACAACACCATACTCTGCCACCAATAAGTCTTTATATTGTTCTTGAGTTCCACACCCATCTGTCCGTAATCATAGACAGCTCCAAGGCCATCATAGATATCACTTGATGGGAACACGAAACCATACTCTTTGCAATGCGCAACTACTTTCTTGAAAACATCTTCCTGTGCCATAGTATTATATCATTATCTAATTTTACAATTTCAAATATTTCGCGAAGATAACTATTTTTTGACAAAAAGCATTATCGCAAGCGGCACATAATCATAAATTATAATAAAATAGACAAACTTTCTTATATTTTTAAACACGCACAATCTGCAGCAGCAACATTCGGCGCTGCAAATTTCGTTTTTCATCATTTTTTGTTTATTTTTGCATGAAGTGCACGAATGCACCACATAAAAATTCTTACCACTCATGGACAAGAACGAATTTGACGAGAACATTGGCGATGTAAACACCGGCGAGGAGACTCTACAGGACGGTGACAACGGAGCCGACGAGCACAGCAATTACCACCCCGATGGTGGCGACCCCATAACCCACAAGCTCACTGGCATGTACCAGAACTGGTTCCTGGACTACGCATCATACGTTATCCTGGAACGTGCCGTGCCACATATGTACGACGGACTGAAGCCGGTACAGCGCCGCATCCTGCATGCCATGCGCGAACTTGACGACGGACGCTACAATAAGGTTGCGAACGTTGTGGGCCACACCATGCAGTACCACCCTCACGGCGATGCATCCATTGCCGGCGCGCTGGTGCAGATGGGACAGAAGGACTATCTCATTGACTGCCAGGGAAACTGGGGTAATATTCTAACAGGCGACTCGGCAGCGGCGCCACGATATATCGAGGCACGCCTCTCGCACTTTGCCCACGACGTGGTGTTCAACCCCAAGACTACCGAATGGAAGCTCTCGTATGACGGCCGCAACAAGGAGCCAATCACCCTGCCGGTGAAGTTCCCGTTGCTACTGGTACATGGTGTCGAGGGTATTGCCGTAGGTCTTTCGTCAAAGATTCTGCCCCACAACTTCAACGAGGTGTGCGACGCGGCCATTGCCTACCTGCGCAACGAACCGTTCCAGCTGTACCCCGATTTCCAGACAGGCGGCAGCATTGACGTATCGCGTTACAACGACGGTGACCGTAGCGGACGTGTGCGCATACGCGCCAAGATTTCGAAGTCCGAGGACAACAAGACACTGACCATTACAGAGATTCCGTTCGGCAAAACCACGCCACTCATCATAGAGTCGATACTGAAAGCTGCCGACAATGGCAAAATCAAGATACGCAAGGTAGATGACAACACATCGGACAAGGTAGAGATTTTGGTACACCTTGCTCCCGGCGTGTCAAGCGACAAGACCATCGATGCACTCTACGCATTCACCGACTGCGAGATAAGCATCACACCATGTTGCTGCGTCATCGACAACCACACACCGGTATTCCTCACCGTGAGTGAGTTGCTGCGCCGCGCAGTGGACAGCACAAAAGAACTGCTGCGCCTTGAACTGCAGATACGCAAGGGCGAGTTGCTCGAACAGTTGCACTTTGCATCACTCGAGAGTATCTTCATTGAGGAACGTATATACAAGGACAAGGAGTTTGAGCAGGCCCCCGACATGGACAGCGCATTGGCACATATCGACAACCGCCTGGAGCCATACAAGAAGGACTTCATCCGCGAGATTACACGCGACGACCTGTTGCGCCTCATGGAGATAAAGATGGCGCGCATCCTGCGTTTCAACAAGGACAAGGCCGAGGAGCTAATAGCACGCCTAAAGAAGGACATTGCCGAAATTGACAAGCAGCTGGCACAGATGACAGCGGTTACAATCAAGTGGTTCACCATGCTCAAGGAGAAGTACGGCGAACGCTACCCGCGCCTCACCGAGATACGCAACTTCGATACAATCGTCGCTGCAAAGGTAATAGAGGCAAACCAGAAGCTTTACATCAACCGTGCCGAGGGCTTCATCGGCACCTCACTCAAGAAGGACGAATTCGTGACCAACTGTTCCGAGATAGACGACATCATCCTCTTCTACAAGGACGGAAAGTACAAGATTGTCAAGGTAAGCGAGAAGCTGTTCGTCGGCAAGAACATCATCCACGTCGACGTGTTCAAGAAGAACGACAAGCGCACCATATACAACGTAGTATACCGCGACGGAAAGAACGGCATACACTACATCAAGCGTTTTGCCGCAACCGGAATGACACGCGACCGAGAGTATGACCTCACACAGGGCACCCCTGGTTCAAAGGTGGTATACTTCACATCGAACCCCAACGGCGAGGCCGAAGTAATAAAAGTACTGCTCAAGCCCAACCCGCGCCTGCGCAACTCAATCATTGAGAAGGACTTCAGCGACATAGCCATCAAGGGACGCCAGTCAATGGGCAACATCCTCACAAAAAACGAGGTAATGCGCATAACACTCAAGAAGCACGGTAGCTCTACCCTTGGCGGACGCAAAGTGTGGTTCGACCGCGATATTCTGCGCATCAACTTCGACAGCCATGGCGAGTACCTGGGAGAGTTCCATAATGATGACAAGATTCTCGCAATACGCAAGAACGGCGAATTCGACATCATGCCCGTGGACCTCAATAACCACTACGATGATGACCTCATGGTAATAGAGAAGTTCGACCCGAACAAGGTGTGGAGTGCAGCACTCTACGATGCAAGCCAGCAGGGATATCCTTACATCAAGAGATTCACACTTGAAGCCAATGCACGCCGTCAAAATTGCCTAGGCGAGAACAAGGACAACGAACTGATTTGGTTCAGCGAGACTCCCTTCCCGCGCATACAGGTAATGTTCGGCGGCAACGACAACTTCCGCGAGCCTCTGGTGATAGAAGTCGATGAATTCATTGGAGTTAAGAGTTACAAGGCACGTGGCAAGCGCCTCACAACATACGAGATTGATGAAATTATAGAGCTCGAGCCAACCAAGTTCCCGCCACCACCTGAGGTTGTAGAGGAACCCGAGGAGGAAGAACCCGAAAACAGCAGCCCCGAGCAGTTGAAACTTTTCAGCGAAGAATAATAACAGCAACTGCCCAAGCTACAGAAGTTGCCAAAACAACAAATGCAGCCTTTGAGTCCAACACTATAAGGTTGCATTTGTTATATACAACAACCACCGCATGGCGTAGACCAAAATAGCCATGCGACACCATTGCAAAGGAGACAAAAAGCGGCATTTTGGGGCGTTGTTACAAAAAAGAGCACAGAGAGGGTTGTCATTTCATTTTTTTACACTATCTTTGCACTCACAAAACAAGTCGCGCGTGTGGCGAAATTGGTAGACGCGCCAGACTTAGGATCTGGTGTTTTGCGACGTGTAGGTTCGAGTCCTATCACGCGCACGATTGGGCAAAAGAGGAATTCTCAAAAAAAGAGAGTTCCTCTTTTTTTTTGAGAATCGACAATGCGAGCAGCAAAAGGTCACGCGAAGCACCGCAGAATGTGGTGCCGCGTGGGTTGCGAAAAGCTAGTGTTGTCAATTTTACTATCAGAATCGACAATGCGAGCAGCAATGGTCGCACGTAGCGTGGGTGCAACTCACGCAGGGCGGGTTGCTATAAGCGAGCATTGTCAATTACCACACTTGAATCGACAATGCGAGCAGCAAAAGGTCACGCGAAGCGCCGCGCCAGTGGCGCCGCGTGGGTTGCGAAAAGCGAGTGTTGTCAATTTTACTATCAGAATCGACAATGCGAGCAGCAAAAGGTCACGCGGAGCACCGCAGAATGTGGTGCCGCGTGGGTTGCGAAAAGCTAGTGTTGTCAATTTTACTATCAGAATCGACAATGCGAGCAGCAAAAGGTCACGCGAAGCACCGCAGAATGTGGTGCCGCGTGGGTTGCGAAAAGCGAGTGTTGTCAATTACCACACTTGAATCGACAATGCGAGCAGCGA
>JAZQZM010000023.1:0-43962 GCA_045634085.1 Bacteroidaceae bacterium | reverse complement strand
AGTTGTCGGAGGATTGGTATTGCTTATCACAAGTTGTGATTTGTTTGTAGATAATGCAGTACTCATTGCGAAATCCTTTGGTGTAAATGACGCTTTCATTTCGTTGACGCTTATTGCTTGTGGAACGTCATTGCCCGAACTGGCGGCCTCTGTTGCTGCAGCGGTCAAGAAAAATACTGAAATGGCATTGGGTAATATCATTGGATCGAATATATTCAATATAACACTTATCCTTGGGATTAGCTCACAAGTTATGCCGCTTACCTCTTCAGGAATAACATCTACGGATTATTATGTTATGATTGCAGCGGCCATACTGCCTTTGATAATCGGTCTAAAAGGTAAGATTGGCAGGATAAGTGGCTTGTTGATGATATTGTGTTTCTTAATTTATAATTGCTACCTTGTAATGAATCAACTTGCATAAATATGGGAATACTTCAAATATTTACACTTTTAGGAGCATTAGGAATGTTCCTGTATGGAATGAATCTGATGAGCTCTGGGCTGCAAAAGGCATCGGGTGATAAACTTCGCGGATTCCTGTCTGCAATGACATCCAATCCCTTTAAGGGGGTTATGACTGGTTTGGGAATAACTTCCATAATCCAATCGTCATCAGCCACTACCGTTATGGTAGTAAGTTTCGTAAACGCCGGTCTTCTTACGCTTGTACAGGCCATTAGCGTTATTATGGGTGCGAACATTGGTACAACTGTAACCGCATGGCTTGTGTCATGGCTTGGTTTCAAGGCCGACATTTCAATTCTTGCAATTCCTTTAATGGCATTGGGTTTCCTCTTTTCAAACTCCAAAAAGAATCAACGTCAGAATATCGGTGAACTTATTGTCGGCTTTTGTCTGTTGTTCCTCGGCCTCTCTTTTATGAAAGAATCCGTACCCGATCTGAATGAGACACCGCAAGTCTTGGAGTTTGTAAAGAGTTGGTCAAGTCATGGCTTCAGTTCTGTACTTATCTTTTTGGTTTTTGGTACAGTATTGACTTTGGTACTACAATCGTCATCGGCGACAATGGCAATCACGCTCATTATGCTAAGCATGGGATGGATACCGTTTAATATGGCATGTGCTATGGTGCTTGGTGAGAATATTGGTACAACAATCACTGCCAACATTGCTGCATCGGTGGGAAATACGCAAGCAAAGCGCGCGGCGATGTCGCATACGATATTCAATCTCTTCGGTGTTATATGGGCACTGTTGCTTTTTAAACCATTTCTTGCACTGGTCGGATATCTGATAGAGTTGTGTGGTTTACCTAATCCTGCATCAGAAGGATTTGCAGTAAGTGAATCAACATCGGCAGAAGGTACAGCTGCTTTGTATGGACTCTCTATGCTGCATACGCTGTTCAATACCATTAACACACTTATATTGGTATGGTTTATCAAATATATTGAAAAAGCAGTTGTATGGATTATAAAGGCTCCCGAAAATAAAGACACTGAAACATTTAGGCTTAAATATATTTCGGCAGGTCCCGTTGCTACACCTGAACTTGCTACAGAACAGGCCTTTGATGAAATTATACATTTTGCTCAAATATCAAGAACGGGACTTGGGTATGCTAAATCGGCAATATCTGAGAATGACTCCAATAAGTTTGAAGAGTTACGTGCGAAATTGGTTAAGTATGAGGAGATTTCGGACAGAATAGAATATGAAATTGCTTCATTCTTGAATGGTGTATCATTGGGAGATATCAGCGAGGCTACTTCTATAAAGATTAAGGCAATGTACAAGATAATAGGGGAACTTGAATCACTTGGAGATTCTGGTGAGGCTATCAGCCGTATTCTATCAAGAAGAAATATTCATAATAAGAAGTTTAGTGCTGAGGCTATAAGTCATCTTAAAAAAATGGCAGATACCGTTGATGCTGCATATAGCGTAATGATTGAAAATCTTGAAGCTGCACATCGAGGAACTCTTGTTGATATTTCAAATGCCTATAATTCTGAGAATCATATTAATGAATTAAGGAACACGCTTCGAGAATCCGAGATTGAAGAGATGGAGAATGGCGAAAAGATTTATCAAGAAAGCGTATATTACCTGGACATTGTTAATGAATTCGAACGTATGGGAGATTTTATTATCAATATATCTCAAGATCTAAAAAAATCGTTTATTCATAAATAATTAGCAATAACAATATTTATATGCAGAGGTTCTTTGGAACTTACAAGAGCCACAGTATTTTTCACCATCTTCCCCTGCAACTGAACTGCACCCCAAAAGCTTTCTAACTTTTGGGGTGTTATATGTACAGACATCATAACTTTAAAGAACGATTGAATATCGTAAGTCGTTTGCAATCTGGAGAACCTCTTGAACCTCTGTGCAAAGAGTTGAAATTGGACAAGAAGATGGTTCGTTTTTGGTATCTGCAGAGAATCCTCAAAGTTCTATTACCATATCAAATGAATGAAGCAAGAGATTGGAAGGATGTCACATCATACAAAATATGTCAAGAAAGGGCATTATGAAGTCAGAACTGTTATATGTAGAAAAGTTTGGAGGCTGACCCAAAAGTAAAATGGGTTAGCCTCTCTTGTTGAGGTTTGAATAAAAAGAGTTGTTTTTAGGCTTGCGAAGCATCCAAAACCGCAGTTTACTTGAAGTAAATGAGGATTTTGGAGGCAAGCGTAACGACAAAAGAGCCTTTTTAGCCACCCTCACATCGAATACTACAACAATAAAAGAATAAAATACAGGTTAAGAGGAAAGAGTCCGGTGGAATACCGAACTCTTTACCAATAAACTTTTTATTAATCCACCCAACTTTTTGGGGTCACTCATTACATAAAGAAGAAACTGTTATTGAATCGTATTTATGCTTATGCTACTGCACCGCCAATCATGAATGTTGCAGCAAGGGCAACGATAGCATAAAGCTCGGGGAACACAGCCAATGTAAGTGTGATACCTGTAGCGTTGACGCCCTGACCGATTGAAACGATACCGTTTGCGCAGACCTGACCCTGACGGATAGCAGAGAAAAGACCTACAAGACCGAGTGCAATACCTGAACCGAGTACCGCTGCAGCCTGAATAGCTGAAATCTCAGGAGTGAGCAGACCCGAAACAAGGAAGTAGCCCGCAAAACCATAAAGACCCTGTGTACCTGGGAGAGCTGTAAGCATGATGTATGTACCGAACGCCGAAGTGTTCTTCTTGTAAGCACCGATAGCGGCGTTACCTGCAATTGTCACACCATAAGCACTGCCGATACCTGCAAGGGCAATCATCAATGCAACGCCAACGTAGGCGAGTAATAAATTTGCTGAAATCATAGTTTTAAGTTTTTTGAGTTATTATTATTTTTTTTATTTATCATTTGAAAGGTTTGTATGCCGTACCGCCTCCCTCATATCCTGCGTTCTTGAAGAACTCGACGAATGTGAGTCGCAACGGATGCACAAATGCTCCAAGTGCATTCATGAAGAGATTGAGCACATGACCAAAGAGGAATATCAATATCATCACAATAGGGCCAAGCACCGGTACATCGGGGCTCATCTCCACCGCAATATTATTGAACACCATTGCCAACACACCGCCCGAGAGACCCAAGGCAAACAGACGTATGTATGAAAGCATATCACCGAGCAGACCCGTAGCCATGTTGTAGGCATCCCACAAGCCAAGGCCAAGATTCAGGAATATATTCTTGCCTGGCGAGTTGTAGAGCAATGCTCCAGCAGCACCCACACCGCATATCGTGTAAATAACCGGCATAGGTATCGCAGGCACAAACATTGCAAGCACAGCACCTATGATTACCATAAGCCAGCCCAAAGTGGCTACTGCATACTTGAAGCCCACCTGTATTGTGGTATTTACAATCTTAATGACCATGGCATAGCATATCTGTATACCACCAAGAATCAACGACAGGGTAAAGAGCTTGTCATTAGGGTCGGCCATCTGCCCGGTCTCGGGATTCATTGCTGAGAACGAGAAGTTGTCACGCCACCAGTCAAACAACGGCACACCCCAACTGTAGATATTGAAGCCGAAGAATGTACCGGTAAGCGAGCCACATATTACAGTAGATATTCCAAGCGTCAAAGCAAGGCGCATGTACCCAATCAACGCACCACCTTTCTTTCTCATCGCAATCAGCATCACAGCCGACAGCAATGTTATGAACAGTCCATAGCCCATGTCTCCAAGGCACAGACCGAAGAAGAGCATGTAGAACGGAGCAAAAAACGGCGTAAGGTCGAGTTCACTGTATTTTGGCAACATGTAGAGTTCACATATAGGCTCGAACAGGCGGAACAGGGCATTATTGTTGAAACGCACCGGAACATCGTCACCAGGTGCCGGTTCAGTAATCTCATAGAACACACTCTGGCTGTCAAGCAACTCAACAAGCGCTTTCTTCTCCTTTACGGGTACCCAACCCTCAAGCATCAGCAGCTTATCGCCCGAAACCTTCTTGCCATCGAGCACCACCTTTGCAAACTCAATCTCGTGCTGCAGTTTGTCATGCGCAACACGTAAGGTCTCCAAAGTCTCCTTGGCATAAGCAGCAAGCTGGCTCTCGTAGTCGTCAACGTGTTTCAGTGCCAGTTCGCGTTCGGCAATAAGAGCCGAAAGGGCCGCCGTAGGCAACTTTGCCTGCTCGGCATCAAGTTCAAACTCCTCGCCACAGTGCGTTACAGTAACAAAGTATACACGCGACTGCTTGCGCGTAACAACCATTGAGTTGTAATGCTGCTCCCACTCGCTGTTATAGTTCTTTGCACCGGTAATAAAGAAGCGCACATCATAGCCGGCAGCATGCAGTTTCTCTATCCTGCTATGCTGGAACTCACCCCAAGGCTCAAGAGTGGCAATATCCTTCTCAATTACCTGCACCTCCATTTTGCGGCGTTCAATATCGGCAGCCAGGGCATCCGCCCTGTCCATTATTGTAACAGCCTGCGAGACATCGCCTGCCGCAGCCGGCGCATCCTTAACAAGTGATTCAAACTTCTTGATAGTGCGGGCATAACGGGCCGCAAGAGCAAGCTGTTTCTCAAGCGCGGGATCCTCAACTGCACCGCTGTTCTTCTCGACAACATGCACTACTCCCACCTCGCGCAGGCGCTGCAGGAAATCGACATACTCCTTATGATAAACAAGGAGTGTCAGTTTATTCATCTTTGCAATCATGCTGTCACCTCCTCTCTTTGTTCAAGCAGAGACTTGAGAATCTTCTGTGAAGACTTTGAAAGATTCTCCTCGTCCTCCATGAAACGTTTAATCTTGCGTATGGCATCCTGATAGCCCGGAATCTGCACCTTCTCAAAAAGATTCACCTTCTGCGTAGTCTTCTTGCGTGCATCCTCAAGCAGCACCAGCTTACGGTTGAGCAGTTCACGACGTATGGCAGTCATGGCCATCTCCTTCAAAAGCTCAATACCGTCAGGGAACCACTTTGGCGAAGTGAAAAGGCTGTACGGAGCAACAGTGAAGCTAGCATTCTCAAGTACAGGTACCCTAACGCCCGCCACCTTACGCTGAACGATATTCAGTTCGTCTGTTTTCACAAGCGATGTATCGAACTCGTTCCATAAGGCAAACAGGGCACGGTACTGCTCAAGTTGTGCCGCGTATGCTTCATCATGCGCCCTCATCTCATCCTTGCACCTCTTCACCTCAATGCGCAGCGCACTCTCCTTATTCTTGATGATAGGCAGCGTACGCACACGCATCTTCAGTTGTTTCTCAAGATGCTGAAGCGATGTTTTATTATATTGAAACGCAATCATTTGCTTATATTACTTATTTATTGACCCAATGTGCATTGATAAACTCCTGACGGATATTGACCTCCTCGGGCTTGAAGTACTTGGCGAAAAGTCCCCATGTAACATCAAGCATCTCTGTTGTATTCAGGTTCACATCAATAGCAAGCAACTTGTCAGAATACTCTTTCGCAAAAGACAATGTACGTGTATCGTAGTCCGAAAGGTCGAAGCCGTTCTCGAGTTTTGTCTTCGCGTTGGCAGCATCGGCATAAAGACGCACCGCAGCATTCATCACCTGTGGATGGTCCTTACGCGTCTTCTTGCCCGATACGAGCTGCTTAAGACGCGAGAGTGAACGGAACGGGTCAACGATAACCTTACCGATATCGCTGTCGCGGCGCAGGAAGAGCTGACCCTCGGTAATGTAACCGGTATTGTCGGGCACGGCATGTGTGATGTCACCGCCCGAAAGGGTTGTCACCGCAATGATTGTGATTGAGCCGCCGGCTGGGAACTGTACCGCCTTCTCATAGATTTTTGCAAGGTCCGAGTACAATGAACCGGGCATTGAGTCCTTTGAAGGAATCTGATCCATACGGTTCGACACGATTGAAAGCGCATCGGCATACATTGTCATGTCGGTAAGCAACACAAGCACCTTCTGGTTCTTCTCTACAGCAAAGTACTCAGCCGCAGTAAGCGCCATATCCGGAATAAGCAGACGTTCAACAGCAGGGTCCTCAGTGGTATTCATGAACGAGATGATGCGGTCAAGTGCACCGGCATTTGTAAAGAGGTTCTTGAAGTAGAGGTAGTCGTCGTTTGTCATACCCATACCGCCAAGAATAATCTTGTCAGTCTCGGCACGCATCGCCACATTTGCCATCACCTGGTTGTATGGCTGATCCGGGTCGGCAAAGAAAGGAATCTTCTGACCTGTCACCAAAGTATTGTTAAGGTCGATACCGGCGATACCGGTAGCAATGAGTTCCGAAGGCTGTTTGCGGCGTACCGGATTTACCGAAGGACCGCCAATCTCAACTTCCTGACCATCAACGGCAGGACCTCCGTCAATAGGGTCACCATAGGCATTGAAGAAACGACCTGCAAGCTGGTCGCTTACCTTAAGCGAAGGAGCCTTGCCAAGGAATACAACCTCGGCATTCGTTGGAATACCGCCTGTACCTTCAAATACCTGAAGAGTTACCTCATTACCCATAATCTTTACCACCTGAGCCAGTTTGCCGTTCACGGTTGCAAGCTCATCATAACCTACACCGGTAGCATTCAGTGAACAGGTAGCCTTGGTTATAGAATTGATTTTTGTATATATTTTCTGGAATGCTTCTGTAGCCATATCTGTAAGAGTTATTCGTTAGACACCTGTTTAGTAGCAAGCAGTTCGGCAAGCTCAACATTGTACTTTTTGTACTGGGCACTCCTGAACTCGGCATAGTTCATCTGCTTGCACAAATTGATGGCCTTTTTGAAAAAGATTGACACCTCCTGGAAATTGTCGAACTCATACTCGGCACGGCACATTCTGGTAACAAGATTCAGAATCTCCTGCTGACGTTCAAGCGGAGTAACAGCATCCACCTCGTCAAAGGCATCCTGCTGCAGCACCACAAAGTCAATGAGTTCCGACTTCCAGAATGTAACATGATAGTCTACGGGTACACCATCATCACCAAGAATGTTTATCTGCTCGGCAATCTCCTTACCGCGCAACAGGCGTGTCTTGGCCTCGTTGACCATTGAGAGCCAGCTCTCACCCATGAGAGGAGTAATATACTCGGCAAACTCAGGGTATTCAATATACTTAGAATATGAGTCGATAGGGTTCACGGCCGGATAACGTTTCTTGTCGGCACGTTCCTGCTCAAGCGCATAGAAACAGCGCGCAACCTTCTTTGTATTCTCGGTCACCGGTTCCTTGAGGTTACCGCCGGCAGGCGACACAGTTCCGATGAAGGTAATTGAACCAGCCTCGCCGTTGTTGAGGTATACATAACCCGCGCGGCTGTAGAAGTTGGCAATGATTGAAGAGATATCCATAGGGAACGCATCGGGACCGGGAAGTTCCTCCATACGGTTCGACATCTCACGCAAAGCCTGTGCCCAACGTGATGTAGAGTCGGCCATGAGCAGAACTCTCAAGCCCATTGCACGATAGTACTCGGCAAGAGTCATCGCAGTATACACCGAAGCCTCACGCGCAGCAACCGGCATGTTCGAAGTATTGGCGATAATGATTGTACGTTCCATCAACTTGCGTCCTGTATGCGGGTCAATGAGTTCAGGGAACTCGGTAAAGATTTCCACAACCTCATTGGCACGTTCACCGCAGGCAGCAATGATAACGATATCAGCCTCGGCCTGCTTTGAAATGGCATGCTGAAGCACGGTCTTACCTGTACCGAATGGACCGGGGATGAAGCCTGTACCACCCTCCACTATCGGGTTAAGGGTATCAATTGTGCGCACACCGGTCTCAAGCATCTTGAATGGACGCGGTTTCTCCTTATAATCAGTCATAGGTACGCGCACCGGCCACTTCTGAATCATATTCAGAGTCATCTCGTCACCCTGTGCGTTGGCAATGACTGCAATGGTATCGGTAATCTTATACTCTCCGGCCGCAGCGATAGACTTCACAGTCCAGCTACCCTCGATACCGAATGGAGCCATAATCTTCAGTTTCTGGTGGTTCTCTTCAACAGCACCCAGCCAAGCGGCTGCAGTAACTACATCACCCACCTTTACAAGCGGTTCGAATGCCCATACTTTCTCCTCATCAAGAGGGTTGGTATAGTCACCGCGCTTCAAGAAGACACCCTCCATCTTGTCAAGGTCGTTCTGCAAGCCGTCATAGTTCTTCGACAGCATACCCGGCGCAAGCGAAACCTCAAGCATGTGGCCTGTAAACTCCGCCTCCTCGCCAATTCTCAAACGGCGTGTGCTCTCGAAAACCTGAACATACACCTTGGCACCGTTGATCTTGATAACCTCAGCCATCAAGCGGTCACCGCCGGTTTTGATATAACAAATCTCATTCTGTGCCACAGGGCCATCGACAGCCAGCAGCACCATGTTTGCTATAACACCGGTTACTTTTCCTTTTGTAGCCATATCTATATTTTTATTATCTTATTCTTTTACAAACGGTTGAGCATCCGCACCCTTCTTCAGTTCAGCTATCATGCCATTATATCGCAGCATGCCGCTGTCGGCATCAAGACGGGCCCAACGTTCAACAATAATGAGTTTCTGCAGAAAGACAAACAGTCTCTCAACAGAAAAATAGCAGAACACCGAGTTATCCTCGAGCCAGCGCCAACGCATCTCATCAAGCTGATGTTCGCGTTCCTGCAGACGAGCATTCTCGTTCAGACGCTGCAGTTCCTCAATATAATCAAGCGTTCCGGCAAGTCCGAAATCACGCGCACCCGATGTACGCAAGGCCTCAGCTACCTCACCCTCACCAATGACAACGCTGTCAACACCCAGCTTATACTTTCTTGCAGCCATTGCCACAAGAACATTGTTCACGTTTAGGTTGAAAGTAAACCACCCCGCAGCAAAACTGTTTGAACATGCAGTCGCATGTTCATAATAGTATGCACTGAGGACATTCTCCCAGACCACATTCTCCTGGGTCTCATGGGCGCAGTAATACTCAATAAAACGCGGCATATATGCAGGAACGCCCTTCTCCTGGGCATCGCCACACTTTGCAGCCTCGACAATGGCAAGCAGTTCCTCGCGTCCGTAACGGCCGGCGTGCGCAAGTTGCGCCTCCTCGCCATGACGCAGGATGCTGAGGACATTCGCATTGTCCCATTCAAGCAGAATGAGGTCGACTATGCGTGCGTCATCGGCCGATAAAGAGGGATATATTTCCTCTTTGAAACGTTCTACCGAGTATTGGCACTTGCTCCCGTCAAAAGTGACATCGGGCAAGCCCGCAACAAGACAATGATAGTTGCCCATTATTTATGAAAATAGAAGTTCTACCATCTGAGGACGCAGGAAGGTCTTGAAGAAAGCCTCGAACTCACCCTCACCGAAATTGACCTTGTAAGAACCGTCAGCCGGAGCAATAGAGAACTGAGCCTTCTTGCCGTTCACCTGCTCAATTGTCACACCCTTGTCGAGAAGAGCCTTAGCGTTCTTTGCAAAATAAGCCTTGAGCTGTTCAGCCTCCGATGTCGAGATGACCATCTGTTCATTGGCACTCCAACGCTCGGCAATCTTCACAAGCAGAGCCTTGACTGTATCACCGGCAAGAGCTTCCTTCACTGCCGCCTTAACAACTGCATCGGTAATGATATCGGCGGCCTCTGACTTCAAGGCTGCAACAGCCTGTGCGCCATAAAGTTTGATTTCGGAACGGCTGTTCTCGCCAAGTTCAACAGCCTTCTTCTCGGCAGCTGCAACAATGGCCTCAGCCTCAGCCTTCGCCTTTTTCACAATCTCGGTAGCCTGAGCCTTTGCCTCATCGACAATGCGCGCAGCCTCAACATTACCTTTCTCTACGCCCTCGGCATAGATTTTCTCGGTCAATTCCTGAATTTTAGTTTCCATATATATTATCGTTTATTACTTTCAACAACGCAAAGTTCGTCACTTGTCCTGAGAATCATATTTCCAAAATCATCCCAAAATCAGTAATTTACAAAAGTAGTATTTCTACCCCAATATTCATACTCTTTCGTTAAATTATTTTCAATAAAAAGAAGGCAAAAAATAACACTAAAGAGAAAATGGAGGTTGAATTACATCAATCGACAGCCATGCTGTTTTCAATGGCTTTTACAAAGCACACTACCGCAACGCGCGACTGACCGCCGGCTGTGTTGGCGAAAGCGGTGCTTCTGTTTTTAAAAAAGGTAACGTAATTTTGGCTCTGTCGCAAAAAGAGGTGGATAATTCCGTTTGCTTTAAGTTTGGGATATAGCTATTGATGTATTGCCATTTTAAATTCCTTGAAATTTCTCCCGCTCGCTTTGTGTGTAAATAAGTTTCCACACACTCACTTACTCGCAATTTTAACTTTTTTGAAATTACTTTTGCTCGCTTTGTGTGTAAATTACACACATTAACATTGTTGATATCTTTATCACTCGCAGTATAACATCAAACAAGTTTGTGTTAAGCTCGCTTAATCAAGAAATTCGCTTACTCGCAATTTTCAACCTTGTTCAGTTTTCTAATATTCATTCTGTAATCTTTCTCTCTGTACTTTTTTAAAAAAGTACCAAAAACGGGATCCATGGCAGGGGATCATCTTTTGCAATAAAAATTCATTGGTATGTATCACAGACTTTAGAGCGTAAAATGGATGATCGGAAACCTCTGGAGTACAAATCATTTATGGAGTTTATATATGACAAACTCGTTGAGGATAAGGGATATGTCGGCAAGGAACTCTTTCAGAAACTATTCGTAGAGGGTATACAGCTCATAACCAAGCTGAAAAGTAATATGAAAGGAGCATTGATGAGTGTTTCAGACAAATTGTTGTTACGTAAAAGGCCTATCATTGAAACTGTTAATGATGAACCCAAGAATATTGCACAAGTGGAGCACTCAAGACATCGCTGCTTTGACAATTTTATCGTAAACATGTTGGGAGCTGTTGCCGCATATTGTATGTTTCCGAAAAAGCCGTGTATCAATGTACAAAGGACATTAGATACACAGCTTACTCTATTTTGAATTCGTCGAACTCACGTTAAATACATTATAGGGATTTTGTCGGTTGCTTACCCGGCTTCTCGCACTTTAAATGTTTATAGCAGCCACTTCTTTAATTTCTTCTTCTATACGATACTGCACACCTTTTGCTGCATCAATAAACGTTTGTAAATCTTTAATCTTCCACCCTTTCTTTACAAGGCATCTGGAGTCATCTGCAAGAGATATCATATCCACATCTTTGTCGAAATAACCAGAAGAAATATCCTTTTTATAAATTCTCAACACGTTTTTAGGTAGGGCAAAAGTTTTAATTAGATTATCGATTGTAGAAGACTCCTCGGATGCATAATCTTGTAGTACTGTCAGCACCAAACGTCCCCATGACAGATTCCGCAGCGTCTGGTTGTTGGCATGAAGAGTTACACAATATGTGCTACGGTTACGATGGCTCTTTGTCCGTTTTAGCAAAGCTCTCGCATCGCTTCCGATGCCATCTTTGTGTTCGCGTCGTATGACCTCCATTGCTGTTGTCAGCAGTTTTTCATGTTTTGTGCAGAATTCAACCAACTTCAGAGAATCCTCCGGTGAAATCTGTTCTTCCTTGTACTCTTTCACTTCATACCATCCCAATTCTTTGACTTTATTGCAAAAATCGCTGAACTGATATTGTCCGCGTTCAGTCCATTTCTTGAAGACACAAATGCTACAAACGTCTTTTGTCTGAATTTCCTTAATCCTCTCAAAGTAAGAAGATTTGGGATTTGTGGTTACGATACCACAGTTTACAACATCCTTGAAAAGCTGATTCATATTGTCTGTCGAGTATTCTGGCAGATGGTCAAGAATAACAGCCTCAACAAGACGCCCCATTGTAAAAGGCTGTCCCTTATATTCGTAGCGGACACGTTTGTTCGTATTGCTACTGTTGTCACCATCGCAGTCATCGTCATCTTGCCAATTCTTTTCATTGATAGCGGCCTTGAACAAATCCTCATAGTCGCTCCATAACTGGTATAATTCATCACTCTCTTTTTTGCTTATTGCCATGATGATAGTATTGACGTTCAACTTTGGGGTTCCGCCGACAGTAGATGTCTCTACATTATCATACGACACTCCCAATGAGCGCTGGTATTCTTCAATAAAAAATCGTCCTCGTGGAGAAAGAGATTCTTGTTCAAGCAATGGGATAAGGACCCGATCCAGGATGTCCTGATAGCAAATCTGCACATACTCTTTACATTTGGATAAAGGTTCTTTAAGTCCTTCAATTTCCGAGGGAGAAGCAGGGGTGAGATAGACGTACAGATTATACAAGGCACGTGAACCTCCTTTGCGCACTGATGTATCCACACGTCCTGCACCTTTGTTTTTTAAGAAAGCGTTGAAATGTTTATAGTATTTTTCTGTATGCTTATCGCTTTCTTGTGCATATATTTTATTCTCAATGATAATATTGATGAACTCTACAGGCTTGCCGTTATCACGCATCAGTGGCTTAACACGACACGTTATCAAAATATCCACTCTGCCACTGTTACCATCCTTGTCAGAAAAACTCTCCTCAGTAGTCACCTCTATATCGGAAAGCGAGAGATTTCTTGCCATAATGGCGCTCTTGAAAGAAGGAAAAATAACATTTTTACGAGGGTACTCAATCTGTTTTGTTTCCTGCTTGATGGCACGGTCAAGAATTACTTCCATCAACAACTGCAGAGGGAGTGTACCTGTACCATGGAAGGATTCTTCTTTGAACAATTCCGCTAAGAATTTGCTATGAGACATCTCACGGCGTGATACTGAAAGACAATTTAAAAAAGCCCCCACTTCATACTTGGAATGCAACTGAGATATTCTCTTATCGGCATTGAATCTTTGTATTTCTGCAGTATAATTCATCATGTATCAACGATTCCCTTTACATCGCGAGGTTCTTAATTAACGTGAGTTCGACGAACTTTAATTATCAGTAAATTTGGTGATTAGCGAAATTTGTTGTAACTTTATAGTGCTAAAATACAAAGCGATTACAAACAATAATCGCTATGCCACTAAAGACAAAGTTACAGAATTATTCTGAATGGCAGATGATTTCTGCAAGTTTTTTGATATCCACACTAAATTTCTATTGAGCCGTAATTTTGCCAAAGCACGCTATTCGCAACCCAAGCGGCGTGCAACCATGGGCAGACACATCGGTCTGCCCCTACAAGTTCGTCTAAAGGGGCTGTTTTTTAAAATGTGCTTTTGCCAAAGCACGCTATTCGCAACCCAAGCGGCATAACCTGCGGCTATGCTACGCTTGACCTATTGCTGCGTGCTTTAGCGAAAGGGGCACTTCTTTTTTTCCTTTGTTTCCTTTTGGCAAAGCGCACTTTTCAGAGACCCACGCGGCACCACTGACGCGGTGCATCGCGTGACCAATCTCTGTGCGCTTTACCGAAAGCGGTACTTCTATTTTGGCAAAAAAAAATAGAAGTACCGCTTTTCACAAAGCAGTACTTCCAACATTTACTAAACAACTAAGAAAAAACTATACTATCATTGTGCTTTTCTCAAGCACAATGCAAATATATCTACAAAATAATTACAAAGCAAAATTAAAGCACATTTTTATTACATCCTTCGGCTTTTTATCAACGATTCTACGATTTTAAACAACAAAACCATGATAAGGGGAGAACGAATCAAAAAAAACACAATCTCACCTTAACCTGTGTTGTTGGAAATGTTTTGCCACATACAACACAAAATAAACCAAAGCGACAAGGACAAGTACCGCGCCGAAACCAAAACTTACCGCGTATCCATCTGTAGAAAGGCTACCGCCAAGCAGCATTCCTGCACCTATTCCTACATCCCAACCAGTGAGGTATGTCGCGTTGGCCGTAGCACGACGGGAGTGCGGAGCCATATTTATGAAAAGAGTGTTGAAAGCAGGGAATATGGTTCCAAAGCCATAACCTATGAGAAATGCCGAAAGGAAATAGAGCACGTACCCCGCCGAAAGATTCCAGCCGCACACAAGCGAGAGCAATGCTTCACCTATTACACCGGCCACGGCTATCACAATTCCGCGCGTAATGGTCTGCGTTATATACCCCTTGTCGACCTGCTTGCCAGAGAGCAGACGCGACACGATGAGCCCCGCACCCTGCACTGTAAAGAAGAGTCCTGCAACGCTGTATATACCTACTTCTGAAGCATATTTGGCAATATAGCTCGAAGTCATACCATAAGGAATAGCAAGCATAAAGAAAGCCAACGACGCCGGTATTCCTGCAAGCAGGATAAAGCGGTCGACCGACAGCACCTTCCCCACCCTCTCGGCCGCAGCACGCCACTTGACCTTTACAAGCAGCGCACATAGCAGTCCGAGACATGCCACCAGCAGCGCTGCAAGGAACAGGCGGTCATAGTTGCCGCCTTCAATAAGGAAAAGACCTGTCATGGGGCCGAAGGCCATAGCTAGATTGTTTGTCACACCATAATAGCCCAGTCCTTCACCTCTGCGCGACGAAGGCATGATATCTATGACAAGAGTATTTCCCGTTGTATTGAGTGCCCCGAATGCAAAGCCATGCAGCACCCTGAGCACAATGAACATCATTATGTCCGAAAAAACGAACATATACCCTACAAATGCCAGCGCAAACATTACGTACGAGACGACATAGACCTTTTTACGCGGAAAAATATCGGCCACAAAACCGGCAAAGGGGCGTATGCACAACACCGCCACCACATAGCACGACAATACAAGACCTACGGCATCCGGTTCAAGGCCGTAATGCTCTTCAAGATAGAAAGGAAGTGTTGGTACAAGCAGAAAAAAAGAGAATGCCGTCAAGAAATTTGCCAGGCACATGAACATATAACTCCTTGTAAAAAGTCTTTCCTTGACAACAACGGCATCCATAACTGTTTTATATCACTATGATTTACTCCCGTAAAGGTAATACCACCAATAGGTCCGTCCAAACTCCTTGCGGACATAATTGTTCCGCACAAGAGCATCGTCGTACTGGCGTTCAACATCTTTTAGTTTTTCAAACTGGGAAAAGAGAGTGTCACTTTCGAGCACAAGTTCAAAATCATCGGAAAACTCAGCAAGCAGAATCAGCGCCTCACGATAATGTTTAGGAAGGGAATCGGGACTATAACTGCCATACATTGCGGCAAGTTCTGCCTCAAAATCCACAACCTGCCTGTCAAGAAGCAGCGCCGAGAGATAGTAGTCGCGCGCAACGGCGCCAATTGAATCGGAATGTGCCACACGTCTCAGATACTCCATACATCCCTCATTCTCCAAAAGGGTATCACCAATGAGTGCATATACATCATCAGGGTCAAGCATTGAACTCCTTGGTACAGGAGGAAGAAGTCCCTCGGCACCATAGTACTGAGGATATTCAAAAAGTAGTTGCCCAAGCGTATTCTCATTTGCCATTATGAACGCGCGCATTGCGGTAAGTTCGCGCGATGCATCGAGTGATTTGTGCCCCACCTTCAATGCGCCTTTAGCATCACCGCCATTGTAAAGCGATGCTACGAGAGCCTCACGTTTGAAGTTCTCCTCACCGTTGGACAAGGTTCCTGTGAGACAGAAAAGAAGTACAAGAAGAATAAGGTTCCTCCACACTATCCTGTTGGTACTCATTGCAAGGTTCTTTATCTTCTCAAAGAGCACACGCTGCAGCACAAATGACAGGATTACATATAGCAGAATTCCTGATACGAATATCACAATCCACGTCTCATATGACCTTCCGCCAGTATATATCGTACGGTCGATATCCGTGACAAACGCAAGTAGGAGCGCCGAAGGCAGATAAGCCATTGCAGTCCACTCGCGCTGGAATTTCGCCAGGCGATTCATCCACACTGCCAACAATGTAAGCAACGGCGAGAGGATTGCAGCAACAAGGTATCCATTGTACTCAAGCTTGCCTGTCGCTACATGGTCATACAGCGCCTCCATCAATGGCGACTGATAGACTGCCAAAAAGAAAAAAGAGAACACGGCAAAGAGTGTGGCACAGATGTATGCCACAACTCTCTGCAACTGTCTCTCCTTTTTGTTTCTCATCGTTACTCCTTGTTCTTCTTGAGCACCAACGCTGTACGTGCAGGCAAGTAGAGCATCATCCAGCCCTTCTTGCGACGTGCATGGAGCCTGTCATATTGGGTAAAGTGAGTCTGAGTCTCATCAACAAGGGCATTACCGCCAAAACGCGCCGAATCGGTATTCAGCACAATTGAATACGAGCCCTCGGGAACGAGCAGACCATAATCGGTAAACGAACGGTTATGGCTGAAGTTGAATACGAAAATCAAATCCTTGCGCGAGAATGCCAATACCTGGTCACCGTCGTTATGCCATATTTCCTGAACCGGACGATTCTGGAAGTTACGCACATCGCCTATGAGTTCTACCATTGCCTTGTCGAACTCACCCAACAGTGTATAGTTGTAGTTAGGGTTGTCCACCAGGCTCCACTGACGGCGTGCATACTTGTGGCTCCAACCGTTACCCTCACGCGGGAAGTCAATCCACTCGGGATGGCCGAACTCATTGCCCATAAAGTTCAGGTAACCGCCATTGATGGTAGAGAGAGTCATAAGACGTATCATCTTGTGAAGCGCGATACCGCGTGATACCATGTATGTCTCATCACCACGGTTGAAGTGCCAGTACATGTCAGAGTCAATGAGACGGAAAATGATTGTCTTGTCGCCGACAAGCGCCTGGTCATGGCTCTCGGCATAAGAGATTGTCTTCTCGTCCTTGCGGCGGTTGGTGAGTTCCCAGAATATTTCAGAGGGTTTCCAATCCTCATCCTTGCGTTCCTTGATAATCTTTATCCAGAAGTCTGGGATGTTCATGGCCATGCGGTAATCAAAACCGTAACCACCGTCCTCAATTGGTGCAGCAAGACCTGGCATACCAGAAACCTCCTCGGCTATTGTTATCGCCTTCGGATTCACCTCATGAATAAGACGGTTAGCCAGTGTCAGGTAGCAGATGGCATCGCCGTTCTGGCCGGCATTGTAGTAGTCGCCATAACCGCAGAAAGCCTCACCAAGACCATGACTGTAGTATATCATTGATGTAACACCGTCAAATCGGAAACCATCGAACTTGAACTCCTCGAGCCAGTACTTGCAGTTCGAAAGCAGGAAATGCACCACCTCGTTCTTGCCATAGTCGAAGCAGAGTGAATCCCACGCGCTGTGTATGCGCTTGTCATCACCATAGAAATACTGCGCAGGGTCACCGTCGAGCAATCCTATGCCCTCATTCTCATTCTTCACGGCATGGGAATGTACAAGGTCCATAATCACGGCAATACCCATTCCATGAGCAGCATCAATGAGCTCCTTCAACTCCTCGGGAGTACCGAAACGCGACGATGCAGCAAAGAAGTTCGACACATGATATCCAAAGCTTCCATAGTAGGGATGCTCCTGAATAGCCATAATCTGGATACAGTTGTAGCCGTCGGCCGCAATGCGCGGAAGGACATTTTCGCGAAACTCGCGATATGTACCTACCTTCTCCTCCTCCTGTGCCATACCAATGTGGCACTCATAGATGAGCAGCGGAGTGCGTTTGGGCACAAACTTCTTGTTCTTGAATTCATACTCCTGCTCAGGAGCCCACACCTGAGCACTGAAAATCTTTGTAGCCTCGTCCTGCACGACTCTGCGCACCCATGCGGGTATACGTTCACCACAACCGCCGTTCCAGTAGACCTTCATCTTGTAGTGCTGGCCATGAGCCAATGCCTTCTTGGGCAATCTTCTCTCCCACACACCACCGGGCAGCTGCTTCAGTTCGTACTCGGGCAACTCCTCCCAGTTTGAGAAATCACCTACAAGCACAATCTTTGTTGCGTTAGGCGCCCATTCACGGAACACCCATCCTGTAGATGTCTGGTGAAGACCAAAATAAAGATAACCCGAAGCGAAGCTCGACAAGGTCTGTCGGCCGTTCTTTGTTAACTCCTTTTCTCTTTTGAGAAAGTAGCGGTGTCTGCCCTCAATATCCAGATTGTAGGGAGCCAAATAGCTGTCGCGTTCAACGAGTTTCAACATTGTTCAAAAAGTATTATGGTTAGTTATCTGTTTTTTCATCTCATGCATCAAGGCATCGCAACCTTGACAACAATCTTCTTCAACGGCACAGGAGTGATTGCCGGCGCATGGCCGTCCTGCGGAAAGAAAATGACAAACTGGTCATTCTTCACATTGAAATAATCCCTTGCCGCAATGCCCGCCTGATAAAGCGCAGCATCGTCACTCTCAATGTAATCAGGAGCCGGGAGTTCATTGAGAGGAGTGTAACCCATAAGTTCATCGCCCGAAATGGGTATCTGTATATCGATATAACGGCGGTGTATCTCAAGACGTGCCTCCTCTTTTGTCTTTGGCTGCGCCTCCATTACATTGGCATATACCAGATCGCCGCAAATCTCATTACGTCCCAAAGGAAGAGAAGCTAGGTCATTTTCCTTGATGAACTCAATCGCTTTTGTAAAGTTGGGATTGAGAGCCTCGTATGAACCAAGGTTGTTCAATGAATCCAAAATCATAGCTGTATTGTTTTATTGTTCTGTGTTTCCTAAATTGTATATGCACTCACGCAGCACATCACCGTTCTTGTCCTTGATTATAAACTTGCCGTGCCTCATGCCGTTCTCGAAAGTACCCTCATAGCGCACACCATTCTTGTCTTCGGCAACTCCGGCACCATGCTCGAGTCCTCCGACAAAACCGCCTTTATACTTTACGCCATTCTTCCGGCGCAGCACACCGGCACCGTGCATGGTATCATCTTTCCATTCACCCTCGTACACATCACCGTTACCCCAGGTATACTTTCCTTTTCCATGACGTTTGCCATCTCTCCACGCACCGTCATAAATTGCACCGCCAATAAAGAACATCTTGCCATGTCCCTGGCGCACGCCGTGCACAAAATTACCGTCATAATAAGAACCGTCGGCAAAAGTATACTTGCCATGTCCATGCCATTCTCCGCAAGAGAAAGAGCCCTCGTAGACATCGCCGTTCGCATACTCCAGCCTGCCATGCCCATCATAGCGGTTATTAAGCCAACAGCCATCATACATAATACCGTCAGGAGTCTGGAACTGACCGTTACCGGTACGCATCCCATTACTCCACTCGCCAAGATAACGGCTATTGTCCGGCCACACGAAAGCCCCCATACCATTACGCTTGTCATCTTTCCACTCACCTAAGTACGAAGCCCCGTCAGCATAGAAATAACTGCCTGCACCCGAACGTTCATCAACACTCCATGAACCTACATAGAAATCGCCATTGGCATAATCCATGCGGCCATATCCATGCCTATGGTCATTTTCCCAGGCACCACTGTATTTCTTTCCGTCAGAATAGAACAGTATACCGTCGCCATGCAGACAGTTCTCCTTGAATGAACCCTCATAGCGTTCACCGTTTTTGAAGCGATACACACCTTTACCCTCACGGCATCCTTTCACAAAACCACCCTCATATACATCACCGTTCTTGTATATAGCTTTGCCATGACCATGGGGACGCTTCCCTTTCATCTCACCAACATATACGGTACCGTCCTTCAGGGTAAGAGCCTGAATATTCTTTTTTGATTCATTGGATTTCTTGGACTGCGAAGAATCTGCGGCCAAAAGATTAGTCAAGGGCGAAAATCCATCCTTGACAGCATCAACAAATGACTGTGATTTGACCTGAGCAGAAAGCCCAAGAACGAAAAATATTGATATTATCGAAACTATTCTTTTAAACATATTGCATTCCAATGCGGAGAAAAAAGCCCGTCGACGCATTACAAACAGCCCATAATGAGTCTATAGACACGTCCAAAGCGAGGAGTTTCAACAGAACAACACTCCGCATCAAATACAAAGATAATAACAAAGTTGAGAAACAACAATTCTGAACTATTTATTTTTAGATGCCGTTCAAAATTTATCCGGCAAGAGAGACCTGGTAATCCAACATTGCAGCCGACCACACCCTATGGCTATGAGATCACAACCTTGGAACCGGCTACAATCTCAATCATCGGCGTGCCGGCAAGATATCGGCGTGCAATATCACTCAGCTCAGCCGACGTCACATTCCTGACAACATCAATATAGCTATTGACCGTCCCGAACGGTTCACCCGACAGCCAGGCATTGATAAAAGCCTCCGACTTGGTAAAACGTTCCTCGTACTCCCTGCAAAGTTCCCCTAGAATATAATTGCGCACGAGTTCCACCTCGGCATCAGGAATCGGTTCGTTCACAATGCGCAAGAGTTCTTTGTTCACCTCCTCAATCAGCGGCTCCACATAGGCATTGTCAGTCTCGGAACAGATGACAAAGGCATAATGCTTGCCAAAGGCATCAAGCCCTGCATCAATGTGATAGGTATATCCATTCTCCTCACGAATATTGCTCATCAGACGACTGCCGAAGTATCCGCCCAACAACACAGCCAAAAAGCGGAACCTGTAGATGTCCACAAGCGAAGAAGACGGGAGCATAAATCCAATCTTTACAGAACTCTGCAAGGCACCCTCGACATTTATCCTGCGCAACCCATACAAAGTCTCAGGCTCAGGCACATCAATACCCTCAAGCGCCCCACCTGTACCCCACGGAGCAGCACCGAACTTGTCCGAAATCAACCTCATCATTTCCTCATCCGCATCACCTGCAAGGAAAATCGTACAATTTCTGCTATTATACACCCTGTCATGATACTCGCGCAAGTCATCGACCGTAATGGCATCATAGTCCTCGGGTCGCACCATGTATGCAAAGCGGTGCCCGTCACCCCAAAGACTATTCTCGAAATAACGTTGGGAAACAATATCGACCTTATTGCTGTTGACTATAAAATGAGACTTGTTGTTCCGTCTTACAACATCAAGATTGCCTGCCGGGAACTGTGGATTCTTCACCATATCCTCAAGGAGCTCCAACAGCGGCACGAGGTGCTTTGACAAGGCCGTCAACGTCAAGTGATTGCACCCTTGCGAAGAGTAAGCATCAATCCATGCACCATAATAATCAAGTTTCCTTGAGATATCATCGGCCGACATTGCACCAGCACCTTCACGCAACATGCGGTTCACAAACATAGCCTGCAGAGGTTTTTTCTGTACGCCGTACCCTCCCCTGAACAGAATATCAAACCTTACGACCCCCTTGTGCGCTCCACTCAGATGAAACACACGCACACCATTCGGCATCACTGTCTCTTGAGGCAACGCCAAATCATCGATTGTCACAGGCAATATTCTTGGCGGCTGCATCAATCGTTCCAGTTAAAGCCTACCGACGCCGCAAACTCCTTGGCACGTTCAAGATCATCGGGAGTATCGATACCGATAGTCTCAATATCGGTAATGCCAATCCTTATTCTGTAACCATTCTCAAGCCAGCGCAGCTGTTCAAGCGACTCAGCCTTCTCCAATGGAGACTGCGGCAACTTTGTCAAGGCCTCAAGAATATCGGCACGATATGCATAGATGCCAAGATGCTTATAGAATGTGTGCACGTTGAGCCACTCATCTTTCTCCACACCGCGAAGATAAGGAACTACCGAACGGCTGAAGTAGATAGCAAAACCATTCTCGTCGAAGACGACCTTTGGAGAGTTAGGACACTCAAGACGTTCCAATCCATCGGCAGCCTCAAACGGCTTCACAAGCGTCGCAATATCTGTACCTTCGCTATCAAAGCATGCTATCAGGCTGTTCACCTGACGGGGCTGAATAAAAGGCTCATCACCCTGTATATTCACAATAACATCACAATCAAGCCCCAAACGCTTGTATGCATCAAGGCAACGTTCGGTTCCGTTCTTGCAATCCTCGGAAGTCATAACAACATTGCCGCCAAAAGCCTTGACTGCATCAAAGATACGTTCATCATCAGTTGCTACATAAAGGTCATCGAAACAGTCTTTAACCTGCTCATACACCCTCTGTATCACAGGCTTACCGCCAAGCATAGCCAATGGTTTGCCCGGAAAACGCGTAGACGCATATCGAGCAGGAATAATTCCTACGAATTTCATATCTTATATATTTTTATCTGCACTTGTACATCAATTGAAGAAGTCGGCAAAACCGCCATCGTCCTCCACATCCTCTGCTTTTTCACTTTCTTTTTCCAAAGAGACAGCCCCTACATGCATCACCTCATCATCATTTCTCACAACCACACTACGGCATGGGTCAAAATCCTCAGGAATGTCAAACTGTTCACTTTGAGAATAAGGGAGAGTCCTGTCGGCATACACCTTATTCATATATAATCCCCATATAGGCAAAGCCATAGATGCACCCTGTCCGTCAGCCATGCGGTCGAAGTGAATATCGCGTTCCTCACCACCGACCCAACATCCGGTGACAAGCGACGGAGTGAATCCCATAAACCAGCCGTCGGCATTATTGTTGGTAGTACCGGTCTTGCCACCCATGTCGGCATGAATCTTATAATCGCGACGTATACGGGTACCAGTTCCTTCATTGACAACAGCGCGCAACATCTCAAGCATCTTGTACGAACTCTCTTCACTGATAACCTCATTCTTACGTGCCGAGAATGTAGCAAGCACATTGCCCGAGTTATCCTCAATGCGGGTAACCATAAGCGGTGCAGTACGTATACCCTTGCCCGCAAATGCCGTGTATGCACTCACCATCTCGATTACCGAAGCCTCACAGGGTCCAAGACAAAGTGACGGTACAGGCTGTATATCCTTGTTCAACAGGCCGAACTGGTGTATCAGTTTCTTAAGGGAATATGGACTGAGTTTACTCATGAGATATGCCGAAATCCAGTTGTTCGATGTCTGCAAACCCCACTTCAATGTAACAGTCTCGCCAATTCTCTGTTTTGAAGAGTTTCTAGGACTCCACACTTTTCCCGTCTCAGTTATTATTGTCTGACGCACATTCTGCGTTTCATCGCATGGCGAAAAACCATGCTCCATAGCCAGCGAATAGAGGAACGGCTTTATTGTAGAACCCACCTGACGGCGACCGACAGCAGCCATATCGTATTTGAAATGGTTATAATCAGTACCACCTACGTAAGCTTTCACCTCACCGGTCAACGGGTCCATAGAAACCACACCTGTACGCAGGAAAAACTTATTATACCTCAACGAATCCATTGGAGACATTAGTGTATCCTTCATTCCGGCATAGGTATATACCTTCATCTCCCTTGGGGTCTTAAAAGCCTTAATTATAGCCTCCTCGGTGTATCCGCCTTTTTTCATTGTGCGATAACGGTCACTCTGTTTCATCGCACGCATCATAATCTCATCAACCTCGGCCTGAGTAAGATTCTCAGTGAACGGAGCAGTCTTCTTTCCCTTCTTGGCCTTGAAGAAACGCGGCTGCAGTGACTTCACCATATGCTCCTCGACAGCCGCCTCAAGATACTTCTGCATTCTTGAATCGACAGTAGTGTATATCTTCAGGCCATCGGTATATATATTGTAATAAGAACCGTCGGTCTTTTTATTCTTGTTACACCAGCCAAACAAGGGGTCCTGTTCCCAATTGAGAGAATCCTCATAATATTTCTGCATCTGCCAACCACGATAATCCGATTTTTCAGGTTTCTTGGCACTGATGTAAAGACGCAGATATTCGCGGAAATATGTCGCAAGACCTGACTTATGGTCGGCCGGATGATAATCCAGCACAAGCGGCAAAGCCGAAAGGGAATCCTTCTCGGCGGCAGTTATGTAACCCGCCTTCTCCATCTGCATCAGCACGACATTACGGCGCAACCTTGTCTTTTCGTTACGGCGGCGTGGATTGTACAAAGAGGAGTTCTTGCACATACCGACCAGTGTTGCGGCCTCTTCTATTGCCAACTGGTTTGGATTCTTTCCAAAATAGATGCTCGAGGCACTCTTTATACCAACAGCATTGTTTCCAAAGTCATACTTATTAAGATAAAGGCTTATGATTTCCTGCTTTGTATACTGACGTTCAAGCTGCACGGCAATCACCCACTCGATAGGTTTCTGAGTGAGACGTCCCAAAGTACTGCCCGAAACCTCGGTATACAGCAGTTTCGCCAGCTGCTGGGTTATGGTACTGCCACCACCAGCATTCTCCTGACCAAGGATACCGGTCTTCACAATTGCACGCAAAAGCGACTTGGCATCAATACCCGAGTGCTCAAGAAAACGCACATCCTCTGTTGCTATAAGCGCATTGACCAAATCGGGCGAAAGTGAATCATACTCGACAAAAACTCGGTTTTCCTTACTTAAAGACCACGTACCCATCTCTACGCCGTCCGAAGTAAATATCTGTGATGCGAACTTATATTCAGGGTCGGCAATCTCACTCATATCTGGAACATATCCCACCCATCCCTTCGCAATAGAGAAGAAATACATGAAAACAGCGAGCAGCCCCAGAATAAACAGGACCCAAAGCCCGACCACAAAACTAACTACCGTATTTTTCAGCATAATAAACATTTTTCGAACAACTGTCTGCCTTTAGCCGTATGCCCCACAAGCGGACACACCGGCCTACCGCACAATATCATTCTGCAAAAATAATATAAATATTTCAAAAAACAGAAAGCCTCACACATTAAAAGGTGCCACACAAAATCAAAACTTTATTTAAAATAAAAAACAGCAAAAGATTTTGTCCAACCGAGTAAATTCTCTTATCTTTACAAGAAATAAATTCCGTAAACGAGATACAAATGAAAAGCAAGAGCTTTGTTTCAATCAACGACCTCTCCCGCGAGAAGATACTCTCACTCCTGGAGACAGCCGAGAAATTCGAGGAGAACCCCAACAGCAAGATACTTGACGGCAAAGTTGTAGGTTCACTGTTCTTTGAACCGTCAACACGCACCCGACTCAGTTTCGAGACAGCAGCCAACCGCCTTGGCGCACGTGTCATTGGTTTCAGCGACGCAGCCACAAGTTCGGCAAGTAAGGGCGAGACACTTAAGGACACAATCATGATGGTATCAAGCTATGCCGATGTAATTGTAATGCGCCATCGCCTCGAAGGTGCAGCGCGTTATGCAAGCGAAGTATCACCGGTGCCAGTCATCAATGCCGGCGACGGAGCCAACCAGCACCCATCGCAGACAATGCTCGACCTCTACTCCATCAAAAAGACTCAAGGCACTCTTGAAGGCCTCAACATACACCTTGTGGGCGACCTCAAATATGGCCGCACAGTACATTCATTACTGCACGCCATGCGCCATTTCAACCCCACATTCCATTTCATAGCCCCCGAGGAACTTCACATGCCCGAGGAATACCGCATATTCTGCCGCGAGAACAACATACCGTTCACCGAGACAACAGAGTTCAACGAAGATGTGATAGCAAACGCCGACATCATATACATGACCCGCGTGCAGCGCGAACGCTTCAGCGACCTCATGGAATATGAAAAGGTAAAGAACTGCTACCGCCTTACCAACTCAATGCTCGCCGGCACCAAGGAAAACCTGCGTATCCTGCACCCGCTGCCACGTGTAAATGAGATTGCACACGACGTTGACGAGAATCCCAAGGCATACTATTTCCAGCAGGCACAGAACGGACTTTATGTGCGTGAAGCACTCATTTGCGACGTGCTTGACATAAACATTTAAAAACAGGAACCATGAACGAGAACAACAAACATGCCCTGCAGGTATCGGCACTCTGCAACGGCACAGTGATAGACCACATTCCGGCCGACAAACTGTTTGCAGTGGTAAACCTGCTGGACATACCGTCAATGGACAACAATGTAACGATAGGCTATAATCTTGAGAGCAAGAAACTCGGCAAGAAAGGCCTCATCAAGATTTCAGACCGCTTCTTTACCGACGATGAAGTAAACAAGATTTCGGTCATAGCACCCAATGTCGTCCTCAACACCATACGCAACTATCAGGTTGTCGAGAAACGTGAGCTCAAGATGCCTAAAGAGTTGCACAACATAATCAAGTGCAACAATCTCAACTGCATCACCAACAACGAGCCCATGGCGACACACTTTGCAGCATCGAACAGCGGTTCCGGCACATTCAAGTGCCACTATTGCGAGAAAGAGATAAACATCAACGACGCAAAATTGTTATAAACAAGAGATGAAACTCGACTGGAAACCAGGGACAATGATATACCCGTTGCCGGCAGTGCTTGTCTCATGCGGCGATTCACCCGAAAACTACAACATGCTCACCGTCTCGTGGGTAGGAACCACATGTACCAATCCGGCCATGTGCTACATATCTGTGCGCCCCGAGCGACACTCCTACCCCATCATCAAGGAAAGCGGCGAGTTCGTCATAAACCTCACAACCGCCGAGATGGCGCATGCTACGGACTGGTGCGGCGTACGTTCAGGAGCCGATTACGACAAGGCAAAGGAGACCGGCCTCACGTACGGCCCCTCAAAGATTGTCAAGGCTCCCATCATCATGGAGTCGCCACTCAGCATCGAATGCCGTGTTAAACAGGTCATTCCGCTTGGTTCGCATGACATGTTCCTTGCCGAGGTTGTCAATGTCCAGGCCGACGACCGATACCTCAACCCCGAGACCGGTGAATGGAATCTGGCAGCAGCCGACCCGCTTGTCTACACCCATGGCAAATATTTCCACCTTGGAGAGTTCATCGGGAAGTTCGGCTGGAGTGTAAAAAAGAACAGATAAGCGATACAGATAAGAATAATGCGCAATCTCATTGTATGCATACTACTGTTGCTTCCCAGCACGCTCTGCGCCCAGGAGTGCGACAAGAGACTGAGGCTGAATGCAGGATTGAAAGTCGGATTCCAGGCAATCACATACAACGACCCCTCATTCTGCATTGACGGCTACGCATACAACGAGAACACCATCCAGAGCAACAGGATCGGCTACACAATATCGCCATTCCTGCGCCTTTCGCGCGGCCGGCTATACCTTCAGGCCGAAACGGCATTCGGCATCACCCGCCATAGCTTTGATTTCAAGGATACCCGCGAGAGCAGCATAGCGAACGTCAATCCTAACATACCACAATACGACCTTAAGACATACTGTCTCCAGGTACCAATCCTTTTCGGCTACGAGTTTATAAAGCAGGACAAGTACGGAATGAGTTTTTTCACCGGCCCCAGAACAAAGTTTACCTTCACATCCCAAGACAAGCAGCAGTTCAGGCACTTCAGCTACGACGACCTCAATGAAGTCCTTGAAAAAAAGACATACTATTGGGAAGTCGGCCTTGGAGTCAAGATTTACAACGTATTCTTCGACTTTGTATATGACATGGGACTTACCGACGCCTCCCGTTACATCGAGGCACCAAAAGCCCACAAGCAGTTCAAGACCAAGCGCAAGGACAATATCCTCAGTTTTTCACTAGGAGTAATCTTCTGAATCCATAAAACAGTAATGGGGCTCACTTTCTCAAGTAAGCCCCATTACTGTTTTATACACAAATCAATACGCGAACAACGGGAACTCCGCCATAGTCTCGTTCACCTTTGCACGTACCGCTGCAATCACCTTCTCGTCCTCAGGAGCATTGAGTACGGTCTCTATCATCTCCGCAATGAAAGGCATCATATCCTCCTTCACGCCACGGGTAGTGATGGCAGGCGTGCCAAGACGTATACCCGATGTCTGGAAAGCACTACGGCTGTCAAATGGAACCATATTCTTGTTTGCAGTAATGTCGGCCATCACAAGAGCCTTCTCGGCAACCTTACCGGTAAGGTCGGGATACTTGCTACGCAGGTCAACAAGCATCGAGTGGTTGTCAGTACCGCCTGAGACAATACCGAATCCTCTGTCAATAAGTTGCTGTGCAAGAGTTGCCGCATTCAGTTTTACCTGCGCCTGATACTCCTTAAACTCAGGCTGCAGAGCCTCACCAAAGGCAACAGCCTTGGCAGCAATCACATGCTCAAGCGGACCGCCCTGGATACCGGGGAACACCGCAGAATCGAGCAGCTGCGACATCATCTTCACCTCACCCTTAGGAGTTGTCTTGCCCCATGGGTTAGGGAAATCCTTTCCAAGAATGATTACACCGCCACGTGGACCGCGCAGTGTCTTGTGGGTTGTAGAAGTGACTATATGCGCATATTTTACAGGATTATCGAGCAAGCCGGCAGCGATGAGACCTGCAGGATGCGCCATGTCCACCATAAGAATAGCACCAACCTTGTCGGCAATCTCGCGCATGCGCTTGTAGTCCCACTCACGTGAGTAGGCCGAACCGCCACCAATAATCATCTTGGGTCTCTCGCGCAGAGCAACCTCCTCCATCTGGTCATAATCAACACGTCCGGTCTCCGGGTTTACGTTATACTCGCATGGAGTGTAGATGAGGCCCGAAGTATTCACGGCCGAGCCATGAGAGAGGTGTCCGCCATGAGCAAGGTTAAGCCCCATGAACTTGTCACCGGGATTAAGCACGGCAAGGAACACTGCCGCATTGGCCTGCGCGCCCGAATGTGGCTGCACGTTCACCCACTCGGCATCGTAAAGTTCCTTCAGGCGTTCGCGCGCGATATCCTCTACGATATCCACAACCTCACAACCGCCATAGTAACGTTTGCCCGGATATCCCTCGGCATACTTGTTGGTGAGCACAGAGCCCATCGCCTGCATGACCTCGTTACTTACAAAGTTCTCCGAAGCAATAAGTTCAATACCTTTTAACTGACGGCGATACTCCGTCTCAATAAGCTGAAAAATATGTCTGTCACGTTTCATTGTCAATAGAATTTCAATAAGTTTCATTCAAATACTTCGCGAAGATAATAAATATAATAAATTCCAACAGCCTTGAATTATAAAAAAGCATAAAAACATCCCATAATACACCTATTCACAAAAAGATTGAGGGTATTTATAATAAATTTGAGTAAATTTGTAAAACAGATATACTAATTACAGAATCTTTTTAAAAAAACAGAAGAACAGACATGAAAAGGATAGCATTGGGACTACTGCTCATCGGCAGCCTGTCAACAGCAAGCGCCGCAACCTGCAGCACAGCGTACAAAACGGAGAAATTTGATACCATCTCATACATCACAGGCCAGCAGATAGCACACTCGATTGAAGAGCAGATTATGCCTCAGCTCAAGCTCGACTACGGAACAATTGTATCAACCATCGACAAACTGTTTGCCAAGGATAAATCCATAACCGTGGAAGGAGTAAAGATAAGTCCCGACAACATTGGCGAGACTTTCAACAGATACTTTACAAAGGAGCTGCAGCAGAAGGTGATGGAAACCATGAACGACAGCACCGCCGAAGTGTTCAGCCCCAAGGACAAGAAAATCGTCTCAACCATGATTGGAGCCGACTTCGCCTACAACATGAAGAAAGCCCCCTACCCAGTTGAGAAGAAATCACTTATGAAGGCACTCAAGGACACCCACAACAACAAGGAGGCACTCACCCTTGAGCAGGCCAACAGTTTCATGAGCAATTACTACACGGTAGTACTCCCAATCAAGAACAAGGAAGCCTCAGAAAAATGGCTTGCAAAGATAGAGAAGAAGAAAGGTGTAAAGAAGACAGCATCAGGACTCCTCTACAGGATTGAGAATGCCGGCGACATGAGCATCAAGGCAAACAGCGACAACGACGTGGTAAAGGTCCTCTACACAGGCCGCACAAAAGACGGCAAGGTATTCGACAGCAACCGCTGGGCCGACATGAGTGAGGCACGCAAAAGGATGTCAGGCAGTACATCTGGCAAGGACTCCCCCATCGAATTCCCTCTCAACAGAGTAATCAAGGGATGGACCGAAGGCATGAAACTCATTGGCAAGGGTGGCAGAATCACCTTGTGGATACCGGCCGCACTTGCATACGGCGAAAGAGGAGCCGGCAATGACATCGGCGCCAATGAGGCACTCTGTTTCGACGTGGAACTGCTCGAAGTCACCGACAAATAAGACATAGACCAATAACCAAAACCATAATAAAACATGAAACAGAAACTTTTAGCAGCGCTGTTCATCTGTTGCGGACTACTGTCATGCGCCAAAGAGGAACTGCCCACAGCCGACTATCGTATCGTGCCCCTGCCACAGGAAATAATTGAAGAGGAAGGCACCGGGTTCACACTCAACAAGAACACCGTCATAGTGTACAATGGCGACGCCGAAATGAAGCGCAATGCCGAATTGCTCGCCGAGTACGTAAAGGAAAAGACCGGCCTTGAACTGACAGTCACCGACAGCAAGACCAGCAAGGCAATCACATTGTCAGTGGGCAAGCCGGGTGAGAATACAGAATCATACAGCATGAAGGTAAGATGCCACGGCATCGAGATTACCGGTGCATCACCGGCAGGCGTATTCTACGGAATGCAGACACTGCGCAAGTCCTTGCCCGTAACAGATGGCGGCAGCATATTCATGCCTGCAGTTACCGTCAACGACAGCCCACGTTTCGCATATCGCGGAGCACACCTTGACGTTTCACGCCACTACTTCACAACCGACTCCATCAAGCGTTTCATTGACATGCTTGCACTCCACAACCTCAACCGTTTCCACTGGCACCTTACCGACGACCAGGGCTGGCGCATCGAGATAAAGAAATACCCCAAGCTCACAACTATTGCAGCCCAGCGCGACGAGACAGTCATCGGACGCAACACCCCCGAGTATGACGGCAAGCACTACGGCCCCTTCTTCTACACACAAGATGAGTGCCGCGAGATTGTAGAGTACGCAGCGCAGCGCCACATCACAGTCATCCCCGAGATTGACCTCCCGGGCCACATGCAGGCAGCCCTTGCCGCATATCCCGAGTACGGCTGCACAGGCGGTCCCTACGAAGTATGGAAGATGTGGGGAGTTTCGGACAACGTGCTCTGCGCCGGCAACGACGCCACACTCTCATTCATTGAGGACGTACTCAGCGAAGTCATTGAGGTCTTCCCGTCAGAGTATATCCACATAGGCGGTGACGAATGCCCCAAGACACAATGGGAAAAGTGCCCAAAGTGCCAGGCCCGCATCAAGGCACTCGGCATCAAGGGCGACAGCAAGCATAGCGCCGAGATGTATCTGCAGAGCTTTGTAATCAACCATGCCGAGAAGTTCCTCAACGGCAAGGGACGTCAGATTATCGGTTGGGACGAGATTCTCGAGGGAGGCCTTGCACCCAACGCAACCGTACACTCATGGCGTGGTGTCGAGGGCGGCATAGAAGCAGCAGAGCAGGGTCATGACTGTATAATGTCACCTACAACATTCATGTACTTCGACTACTACCAGACAAAGTACACCGACAATGAGCCATTGGCAATCGGCGGTTTCGTACCAGTAGAAAAAGTATACTCATTCGAGCCGGTCAACGACACACTCCCCGCCGAAGTGCAGAAACACATCATCGGTGTCCAGGCAAACCTGTGGAGTGAGTATGTCCCCACATACAGCCACGTCGAGTACATGGAACTCCCACGTATGGCAGCACTCTGCGAGGTACAGTGGTGCAAGCCTCAGAACAAGGACTTCAACGACTTCAAACAGCGCCTGTTGCCACTGCTCAAGCTGTACGACATCAAGCAGTACAACTACGCAAAGCACATCCTCGACCTAGAGGAGGAGTTCGGCATCGACACCGACAAGGGTGTTGTAACAGTGAACCTCAAGACACTTGACAACCTGCCTGTATACTACACACTCGACGGCAGCGAGCCCACTACTGAATCGGCAAAGTACGAATGTACACTCGAAATCAAAGAGAGCTGCACACTCAAGGCAAAAGGTATTGGCGAACGCGGCGAGACACGCCTCTTCAGCGAAGAGATAACATTCAGCAAGGCAACAGCCAAGCCTATAAGACTCCTGCAGCCCATTCACAAGAACTACACCTTCAAGGGCGACATGACACTTGTCGACGGACTTAAGGGCAACCCCAACTACCGTACAGGCCGCTGGCTGGGTTTCTGCGAAACTGACCTTGAGGCAGTAATCGACCTGATGAAGGAAGAAGAGATAAGCAGCGTGCAGTTCAACACCAGTGTCGACAAGGGCGACTGGGTGTTTGATGTGCTCGGCATTACAGTCTCAGTATCAAACGACGGCGAGAATTTCACCGATGTATTCGACAAGAAATACCCCGACCTCACCGCAAAGGACGAGAATCGCATTTACGGTCACAAGGTAAAATTCGAGCCCGTAAAGGCACGCTATGTAAAGGTGAAGGCACTGTCCGACCGCGACATGCCGGCATGGCACCCCGCAAAGGGACTCCCCGCATTCATCTTCGTAGACGAACTGGAAATCAACTGACAGAACAGATAAAGAAGGTGACACAATAGTCCACTTTTAGAACAAGCATACCCCGTCAGAATAACTCTGACGGGGTATGCTTTCTTTACACATAGACTTTTGAGTCAGCCCTTTAATATCATCTTACAAAACTCGTAGACACAGGCTCCTCACGTTCAGGCCGTTCCACCCCCTCAGCATTAAGAGCCTTCAGCATCCATGCCATGTTACGCGCAAGAGTACGCATAGTCTGTAGTCCCTCGGCATCCTGCTCCGCGTCACCCGGCATCAGGCCATGCACACTGTTCCAGTACTGCGACGGCACAACAGGCATGTTGCTTATAGTAAAATACTTGTTCAGCCTGTCGAAAGTGGCACTTGCACCACCCCTGCGGCACACCGCTACAGCTGCAGCAGGCTTGTACTGCAGATACTGCTTGCTCGAGAAGAAAAGCCTGTCGAGCAACGCGCACAACGAACCGTTGGGCCCTGCATAATACACCGGTGAACCAACAATCAGGCCATCGGCACTCTCAAGTTTCTCACGCACCATAACATAAGGAGTGTCATTGAAAACGCAACGTCCGAGCCCTTTGCAACGGAAACATGCGATACACCCCTGAACCGCCACTGGTCCAATATGTACAATCTCACTCTCAACGCCCAATGTCTCAAGCGTATTTGCGACCTCCGTCAATGCACGGAAAGTATTGCCCGCCTTGCGCGGGCTTCCATTTATAAGCAGAACTTTCATAATCAATATTCAGTTTGTTTGTATGTGCGAATATAGCAACCATTTGTGGCAAAACCACATAAACGGGACTCTTTTTTAGTGAAGCTGTCTTGCAAAGCTGCTGACCGTACAAAGCACAACCCTGTACTTGACCAATCACTCCTCACCGGCAAACCTGTCGGGCAGTTGCTTCGTTGTGGTAAGCAACCCCATCTCCTTTAGTTCTCCCAGACGCTTGCTTATATTCCCTTTGCCAGTCCTGAGTTGCTTGAAAGCCTCATCATATGCACCCTGCGCTTTTACAAGAGCATCCTCTATCTTCCCGAAGTTGTCGGTAAAATTGACAAACTTGTCATATATCGCATTCGCAGTGTCCACAATACGTTGCACATCGCGTTGCTGGCGTTCACGCGTCCACAACGAATTCACAACAAAGAGTGTAGATATTAGGTTCGACGGCGAAATAAGTACAATACCTTTCTTATAAGCATAGTTCCACAGTCCGTTATCGGCCTCCATTGCCACAAAGTACGAAGGCTCATTGGGAATAAAAAGCATCACATAGTCAAGCGAATGGATATTATACTTGTCGTAGCGCTTGCCTGCAAGTTCATCGATATGCCTGCGCACACTTGCCACATGTTCCTTGAGGCGCACGGCACGCACAGCCTCATCCTCGGCTGCAAGATACTCCATATATGCCTTCAACGACACCTTTGAATCGATGATGATATCACGCTTACCCGGGAAGTGGACAATCACGTCGGGCTTCATGGAACGTTTGCTCTCCTCATTGACAGCGGTACAGCCATTCTCATCGCGCAGCGTCACCTGGTGTTCCCACTGCTCGCCCTCAATGAGTCCCGAATTCTCAAGTATCTGCTCAAGGATAGTCTCTCCCCAATCGCCCTGGAACTTATTGTTGTTTGTACCGGCAATAGCACGGGTAAGGTTCAAAGCCTCGTCACTGATGCGGCGGTTCACCTCTACAAGGTTCTTTATATTCTCCTGCAACGAGAAACGCTGCCTGCTCTCCTCGCCATAATAATTCTCCACCTTCTCGCGGAACTGCTTCAAGTCCTTGTCAAAAGGCATGAGCATAGCCTCAAGCCTCTCTTGCGACTGTCGGTTGAACTGTTCAGTATTGTTCTGCAGAGCCTCATTTGCCATATTTTTGAACTCATGACGCATCTGGTCCAGTGCAACCTTGAACTGCTCTTTCTGCGCCTCAATACGTTCATTCAGCGCACTGTTCTCACTCTCAAGCACAGCAATGCGCGCAAACTGCTCCTCGCGCAAAGCCTGCATCGTCAGCATCCCGTCATTGCTCTTGCGCAGAGCCTCCTCCACCCTCGCATGCTGCTCACCCAACAGTGCATTCTCCTTTTCAAAAGCCGAATTCCTGCCATACAAGCGCATACAATAAAGCGACACGGCAACGAGCATCGCCGCCATGAGCACAATTACCACAATAAGAAGTGTTGTCATATTCCTTTGTATCTGTCTTGACGCAAAGATACAAAGCCACCAACGGCTAACAAAATATTCAGCACTTTATTTTAATGAAAAAACAACTGCTTTATATAAGGGAAAAACTCCTTGACCTTACCGGTAAGCAAAGCCATGAAAGTAAGCTGCTCCTTTATCGACTCACAGTCCCTTACAATACTGCAACGCAACTGCTGACACCTCACGTTATTCCTGACGCGCCTGACCCTCAGTTCACGCAGCGTCTCCACGTACCTACCGCCGTCACTCATCACCCACCTCCTTCCTTATGGCAAGAAGCCGGCACATGTGCCTTACCATAGTATTGACAAATATCGTCGCACGCATCCGGTACAGCACCAGTGCTGCGACAACAATTGCAACACCAGCCAGTACCATCGCATATATAAACCCTATCACCTGAGCCAATGCCGCAACCGCAGCAACAAGGACGAACAGGAATGCCACAAACAGCATGATGAGAAGCAACATACCGGCAAAAACATCCCCCATCATAACAGAGAGCTCCTCTACCATAGTCATCTTGATGTCATCAACGCGCCGGATTATGTATTCCTGTGCATCCTTTGAAAGATTTTCAATACTTTCGTTCATCTTCAACCATTGTCATTATCCAACGTTCTCACCTCGCTTGCAGTGTCCCTCGTGGCACACAACCGTGTTTTCGGCAAGCTGTTTCTCAACATCGATAATCCTGTCCATGATATCCTTGCGCAACTCCTCGCCTTTCTTAGGGGCAAACATCAACGCAACCACTCCACCAACTACGCCACCGACAATAATTCCGCCGGTAAAGGCAAACAAACTACACATTTTCATAACTGAATGATTTGAAATTAAACAAAGCCGTACAAAACAAGAGCAAGACAAAAAACAGGTAACTTTCTTGCTGTTTACTGTTAAAAGCACTACCTTTGGTTGTCCGGTAAATTATAAACAAACCAAAGATGAAAAAGTGCGGAATCCTGATATTTTCTTTGCTCCTTGCGGCATTATGCTCATGCAATCCACAAAACAATGCCAAAAGTACCGAAACTGAAGCCAAGCCAGAACCGGTAACAGAGCAGCCCCAAGAGACTCCTGTCATAATGTGCGACACAATACCGCTTGACAGCTACGCGCCCGATTCACCCGCAATGGACTACAGCATAATGCTCGAGCCACTGAAGCTGAACAACGACGCAGCCACAGCGAAAGCCGTCAATAGCATCTCTTACGTCATTTGCGGCCAAGAGTGCAGTAGCCTCTCCAAGGCAAGCGAGAACTACATCAACAGGCTCACCGGCGGATACCAGGAGCTACGCCCCGAATACATCGACATCAAGGCAAACAACGAACAACCACATTGGCTCAACCACAGCTACTCCCTGAAAGGAACAGCCGGTAAGGGATACAACAGCTGCGCCAACTACCTGCTCGAGTTCTATGAATACACCGGCGGTGCACACCCCTACTCCTACAACCTTGCATTCTCGTTCGACCCCAACGACGGACACGAGATTACACTTGACGGTATAATGAAGGAAAACTACGAAGAAGCCCTGTTGTCAATAATAACCGATGAACTTATGAAGCACTTCAATGTAAACAGCATCGAAGAACTCGACAACTATCTGTTCAACTACAAGGAACTGTTCATATCAAAGAACTTCATGATGGGAACCGACGGACTCATCATCCTGTATAACAAATATGAGATAGCGCCGTACGCATTAGGCGACATCAGGCTCAATATAAATTATAATAAACTTAAAGAAATAATGAAATAATGGAAAGCATACTCAAATACTTCCCCAACCTCAGCGACAGGCAGAAGGAGCAGTTTGCCGCACTCTATGCCCTCTACTACGACTGGAACAGCAAGATAAACGTAATATCTCGCAAGGACATCGAGAACCTCTATCTGCACCATGTGCTGCATTCACTTGCCATAGCAAAATACATCACCTTCAAGCCCGGTACAACCATCATGGACATGGGCTGCGGTGGAGGTTTCCCCGGCATACCCCTTGCAATAATGTTCCCCGAGGTACAGTTCCACCTTGTCGACAGCATCGGCAAGAAAGTACGTGTTGCCGGCGAGATAGCAGCAGCCATCGGGCTCACCAATGTACGCACCAGCCATAGCCGTGCCGAGGAGATAAAGGACAAATACTCGTTCGTGGTAAGCCGTGCCGTCATGCAGTTGCCCGACCTTGTAAAAATCTGCCGCAAGAACATCTCAAAAGAGCAGATGAACGCACTGCCCAACGGCATCATATGCCTCAAGGGCGGCGACATGAACGCCGAGACACAGGCCTTCAAGAACTGCCGCGAAATCATTGAGGTCAGCGACTACTTCGACGAGGAGTACTTCAAGGACAAGAAAGTAGTTTACGTACAGATATAATGCCCGCCATGGAAATAAAGACGTTTGTCGTGAACCCAATCCAGGTAAACTGCTACCTGCTGTGGGACGAGAGCAAAGAAGCCGTGCTCATAGACTGCGGAGCATGGTTCCCCAAAGAGAGAGAAGAGATAAAGGAGTTCATCACATCCCATGGGCTCACACTCAAGCACTATCTCAACACCCACCTGCACTTTGACCACATATTCGGCAACGCTTTCATTGAGGAAACATTCGGCGTAAAGGCACAGGCAAACGATGCCGACTGGCCATGGGCAGCCAACATCAAGGAACGCGTAGCAAGGTTCGGCATAAGATACGAAGAGGAGGTACCGCCACTTGGCAGAGTACTCAACGACGGCGACGAACTCACTTTCGGTACACACCGCATAACAGCCATAGCAATACCGGGGCACTCCCCAGGCAGCCTTGTATACCATATCCCCCAGGAGAAAGTACTCTTTAGCGGCGATGCACTCTTCCACGGTAGCATAGGCCGCACCGATTTCCCCGACAGCAACCACCGCCAGTTGATAACATCAATACGCGAAAAGCTGCTGCCCCTGCCCGAAGATACCGTCGTCTACCCCGGGCACGACCGCGAGACAACCATCGGCTTCGAGAAAGCATACAACATGTATCTGAGATAAGCGGCAACATATAATGAATCGGCAGCACCTTATATAGTGCTGCCGATTCATTATACATCAGTAAATTCACTCCGCAATGACCTGCATCAGACAGTTGCGGCAGTCAAAAGCAAGACGAAAACGCTTGCCGTCGCCCGAAACAATGTAGAACGGTTCCTTATACCCATGCGCCACACCACTCTTGGTGCACCACCCCATACTGTACTTTATGCAGTGCCTGCAGAACATCACCGGCACACCAGCCACAGGCGACTTTTCGAATGCCGGCAGAATATCCTTGACACCATGTACCTTGTAGAATGCCGCTGCATGCCTGTTGGCAACATTGCCTCTATAATCGAGTTCTGACGCAACGAACGGAACTGCGCACTCATTAAGGCGCATATCCTCGCGGCCATAGTTCTCCTGATGCTCCTTTACAAGAGCATCGCACAACGAACGCCTCATCTCGGACAACAGTGACGAGGGAACAAACCACTCCTTGGAAAGTTCTACCTCAATGCCCGATACCTCGAACGGTGTATTACCCCACTTGCTCAACTGCTTTATAATGTTCTCACGCTGCGGAGCACGTGCCTCCTCCTTTGCGAACTCCACGGATACGCTGCTGCTGACGCCACTCTCATCCTTTCCGTACAGGACAAAACCCGAACCATTCTCCTTGAACATCAGTTCTACTGCCATGCGGCGCTGCACATCGGGGTGCGAAAGCTGGCGTTCGAAATCACAGTCGTAGTTGCGGTACAGTTCATCACCACTCTCAACAGGCGGCATTGTCTGGGGGAAAACGCGGTTACCCTCAACCCTGTTGATATGGAAGCCTCTGAGACGTCCGTCGCGCGAGATGAAGCACGCGCCATCACCATTATTGAACTCACCGCCGGTAACGGTAAAGAAGTTGCGCGAAACGAACTTCACGCGTCCCATGTACTCACCTCTGGATTTTGGGGTATCGAAGGATGTTATCTCATCCTTACCGTTTTTAAGGAAATAATCTGTAAAACCGCGGTTGAAACTCTTTTCGGGCGCAGGAACAAATTGCGGAACACATTTTCCATACGAAGAACGCACATACTCGTTGCGACGTGCGAATATACCGTCGAGCATGCAGCGGTAATATGCAGTAATGTTCTTTACGTAGGATATGTCCTTTAGACGTCCTTCAATCTTAAGCGAAGTGACTCCTGCATCGAGCATCTCCTCTAGCATTGTACTGCGGTTCATGTCCTTTAGTGAGAGAAGATGCTTTCCGCGCACTACCGGTATACCTTCCGAGTCTACCATATCGAATGCCAGACGACAGAACTGGGCACACTCGCCACGGTTGGCACTCCTGCCGAAACAGTGCTGCGATGCGTAGCACTGGCCGCTGTAGCTTACGCACAGCGCACCATGGACAAAGACCTCAAGCTCAGTCTCGGGAACTGCACGGTGTATACCGGCAATCTCTGCCAGCGACAGTTCGCGTGCGAGGACAATACGCGGGAAACCCACATCGGCCAGGAAACGCGCTTTCTCGGGTGTGCGGTTATCCATCTGCGTACTCGCATGCAGCGGTATCGGCGGAATGTTCATGCGCGCAATACCCATATCCTGAACAATCAGCGCGTCCACACCTATTTTATAAAGTTCGGCAACCAGTTCTTCAACCTCGCCTACCTCCTCATCATATATAATGGTATTGAGTGTCACATATACCTTGACACCATAGAGATGTGCATACTCTACCAGACGGGCAATATCCTCGACCGAATTGCCGGCAGCCTGACGCGCACCGAACTGTGCAGCACCGATATATACCGCATCGGCACCATGGTTTATGGCAGCAATACCGGTCTCAAGATTCTTAGCCGGTGCAAGCAGTTCTATTCTACGTTGTTGTGACATATGTTCATTTTCTCTTTCGCAGAGCCTTTATAAGTTCATAACCTATTATACCGTCCTCGTAAAAGCCGTTCAGGTTCTGGAAGCGCATCACTGCCCTTACAAGTTCGCCGTCGTACAGCACACCTCCATCTGATGTATAAATTATACTGTCTTCATCCATGTAAAGTTTTCTTACCAGGATTCGCGCTACATTCCTGACATCGGCACCACTGTCACCACGCATTATTATGCGGTCGCCGAGCCTGTATGTGACCTTGGAGAACTTTACCGAGTCGACCTTGTTTTCCTTTTTTGTAACCTTCTTTTTTGAAGGCGTTTTGGTTGCAGCTTTCTTTGATGTGGATTTCGCGGTCTTCAACGAGTCGCTTTGAGCAGCCGGTTTTCTGCCTCTCCTTTTGGGTGTTTCAAGTTTGCTTTTCCTTATCTGCAGAGTATCGTTCTTCACCTTGCGGTACTCGACAACAGCACCCTCCTTCTGCTTCTTGCCGGGAGAGTACTGAGCCGTCACGCCTTGCGGCAGAAGGAGCAACGACAGGGAAAACAATATATATGAAAGCAGTTTACTTGCCATTGAGACATTTCTCAAACAGTGCGGGGACGGGAGTCTCAAAGCGCATGTGCTTTCCTGTCACCGGGTGTACAAAACAGAGCATGTAGGCATGCAGTCCAAGACGGCGTATCGGGTCGTTCTCGCTGCCATACTTGTGGTCGCCCACAATAGGATGTCCAAGATCGGCCATATGTACGCGAATCTGGTTCTTTCTACCAGTCTCAAGTTCACATTCTACAAGCGAATAGCCGTTCGATGAAGCCACAACCTCATAATGTGTCACAGCAAGTTTTCCACCATTATCAACTGGACTTGAATGAGTTATAAATCGTTTATCCTCAGTAAGCCACGACTGTATCCTGCCACGGCTGTTTTCCAGTTCACCCTCGACCAAAGCAATATATCTGCGGTCGGTAACAAGCTGCTGCCAGCCATTGATAAGCGACTGCTGGGTCTGCACATCCTTGGCATAAACCATCAATCCCGACGTATCGCGGTCAAGACGATGCACAAGGTGTGAGGTATTACGTCCACCGCCCTTTTCAAGGTAGCGGTTAAGCACCGTCTGCACAGTCTGCTGGCGTGAATTGTTACTCATCGACAACAAGCCGGGATGCTTGTCAATTATCAACAGATACGGATCCTCATACACAATATCAAGTTCATTGCTATGGAATGACATCTTGCGCTTTGAACGGTCAATCTGCACTACCTGTCCAGCCTTGAGTTCGGTAAGCGGATGAGTGGTAATTGCATTATTTACAATGACAACCCTATTGGTGATTAAAGCTTTTGCTCTATTACGGCTGATGCCATACATCTTCTCCATAATAAACTCGATGAGCACAGCATCCTTGGTAACCTTGAAAGTCAGAAGACTCTTTATATTTTTACGCATATCAAATTAATTTACAATAGGATAGATTATCTTCTTTCAAGCAGCACAACATTCTCTACATGATGTGTATGCGGGAACATATCCACGGGCTGCACGGCAAGCACTTTATAATCGGCATCGAGCAACTGCAGGTCGCGCGCCTGTGTTGCAGGATTACAGCTCACATACACAATACGCTTGGGAGCCGCAAACAGGATTGTATCAATGACATCATTATGCATTCCTGCGCGTGGAGGGTCGGTAATGATAACATCGGGACATCCATGCTCGGCAATAAAGTCACGTGTAAGGATATCCTTCATGTCACCCGCAAAGAAAGTGAGATTATCAAAGCCGTTCAACTCAGCATTGACACGCGCATCGATTATAGCATCCTCAACATACTCGATACCCACCACCTTCTTGGCATGGGCTGCAACAAAGTTGGCAATGGTACCAGTACCGGTATACAGGTCATAGACAACCTCATCACCGCTAAGCGCAGCGAACTCACGCGCCACCTTATAAAGATTATACGCCTGACGACTGTTTGTCTGATAAAAAGACTTCGGACCCACCTTGAAACGCAGGCCTTCCATCTCCTCGTATATAACATCGGTTCCCTTATATGTAAACACCTCCAAGTCGCCGAATGTATCGTTGCACTTGTTGTTTATAACATAGAGAAGCGATGTAACCTCCGGGAACTCACCAGCCACATACTGTAAAACTTTTTCTAAAAGAATCTTATCATTGTCGCACTCGACCCTGGCTTGCAACAGAAGCATCACCTCGCCGGTTGTCGATGTACGCAGCATCATGCTACGCAACACGCCCGCATGCGAGCGCAAATCGTAGAAAGGTATACCCTCCTTGTTGGCAAACTCACGTATACCATTGCGCAGGCGGTTGTTCAAGCCCTGCATGAGTGCACACTCCTCAACATCAAGAACCTTGTCAAATGCTCCGGGAATATGAAAACCAAGAGCATTCATGTTATCATACTTGACACCAGACTCCACCTCTTCCCATGTAAGCCAGCGCTTGTTGCTGAACGTAAACTCCAGTTTATTGCGGTACTCACGCGTATTCTCGGAGCCCAGGATAGGCATTACCATAGGAAGCTCGACCTTGCCAATACGTGTAAGGGCATCGACAACCTGCTGCTGCTTATATTTGAGCTGGTGCTCATAGGCCAGACACTGCCATTTACAACCGCCGCACACGCCATAATGCTTACAGAACGGCTCACTACGTTCCTGCGAATATTCATAGAACTTGACAGCCTCGGCCTCGGCATAACTATGCTTCTTGCGCTTCACCTGGAGGTCAACCACATCACCCGGCACCACGTAAGGCACGAACACAACAAGGTCATTTACCCTTGCAAGTGCCTTGCCCTCGGCCGCCACTCCTGTAATCTCCACTTTTTCAAGCAAAGGGAGTTCTTTCTTTTTTCTTGCCATATATCGATTTTCTTATAGTTTCCACACGTCATCAACCACTACAGAATTCGCCCGCCGGCCCCATTTCTTGCCAAACATGCATATTAGGGCAATATATGAAACCACTGCGAAGATACGCCGAAAATCCCGATATTTTACACTTTTGCCGCACGAACTTATTTTTTTACAATTATTACGCGATATTTTCTTTAAGAAATTTCGGATTAAAAACATTTTTGTTATATTTGCAAATTAGTTGAGCATGCATTTTAGGATGCAGCATTCAACATGTGATTAGCTAAACATTTTTTATTTATCAACAAACAATAAACTCAAAAATTATGGCAGACAAAAGAGTCTATACCTTTGGTAATGGCCTTGCCGAAGGTAATGCGTCAATGAGAAACTTGTTGGGCGGTAAGGGTGCTAACCTTGCCGAGATGAACCTTATCGGCATCCCCGTTCCTCCAGGTTTCACCATTACAACTGAGGTTTGTGGCGAGTACTACAGCCTTGGCAGAGAGAAGGTTATTGAGCTTCTTAAGGAAGAAGTTCAGGCCGCAGTAAAGAACATCGAGAACTTGATGAACTCTACATTCGGCGACCCGACTAACCCATTGTTGGTTTCTGTACGTTCAGGTGCGCGCGCTTCAATGCCCGGTATGATGGACACCATCCTCAACCTCGGTCTTAACGACATCGTTGTAGAGGGTCTTGCAAAGAAGACCGGCAACGAGAAGTTCGCTTGGGACTCTTACCGCCGTTTCGTACAGATGTACGGTGACGTTGTTTTGGGTATGAAGCCAACAAGCAAGGAGGAGATCGATCCATTCGAGGCTATCATCGAGAAGGTTAAGGAGGAGCAGGGTGTTGTTCTTGACAAGGACCTTAGCGTAGAGGCTTTGAAGGACCTCGTTGCAAAGTTCAAGGCTGCTGTCAAGGCACAGACCGGCAAGGACTTCCCAACAGACGCTTACGAGCAGTTGTGGGGTGCTGTTTGCGCAGTATTCGAGTCTTGGAACAACGAGCGCGCTATCCTCTACCGTCGTATGGAGAAAATTCCCGATGAGTGGGGTACAGCCGTTTCAGTACAGGCAATGGTATTCGGTAACATGGGTGAGACTTCTGCAAC
>JAZQZM010000022.1:0-4095 GCA_045634085.1 Bacteroidaceae bacterium | reverse complement strand
GTTGCGAAGTTTCTGAGTGTCAAGAAAGAGCGTTAGTAAACGCTTTTCAATAAAATATTGCACCCTCCCACATAACCCATATCGGGCTTCTGCAAGCGATATGCAAACGCAAATATAAATATTTTTGTTATAATCCTATGCCAAAGGTCAAAAAAGTTTAATGATAAGTGTTTAATTGATATTGAAAAGGCTACAAAACCCCACTTGCAGTAACTGGAAACATTTCTCTATACGGGAATTTCTCCGCTCCGATATACAGCGTATCAAACGCATCCGTACCGTCGGTGCGGTGCTCAAGCAAATTCTCTTCCGTCTCGTCCAACTTTTCACCGCCTTTAACAACACTCGCTGAACGTGACCCGCACGGTACGACTACGCCGTGCTACGTGCGACCTTTCACTGCTCGTATTGTTGAAAATTAGAGTTACAATAGTATCAGTAATCTTTGTCCTTGCGGAAACCGTTGCGACCACGAACAACGCCTGCTGTCTGAATGGCAAGGATAAGGTCATCGTTGTTCTGCCGGTTTAGGCTCTGCACAAGGATCTGTTCTTCTCTTTATCTTGTATTTGACAGTGCTTAATCTTGCACAAATGGGAAAATTTCACTATCTTCGCACTAATGCACTTTTTCAAAAACAACTTCAAGGAAAAATGAAATTCAAACTTGTATCGGACTACGCGCCCATGGGCGACCAGCCGGAGGCTATCGCACAACTGGTTCAAGGCATTAAGGAGGGAACTCCGGCACAGACATTGCTGGGAGTGACAGGTTCGGGAAAGACCTTTACCATGGCAAATGTGATTAAGGAGATTAACCGCCCTACCCTTATACTGAGCCACAACAAGACTCTTGCGGCACAGCTCTACAACGAGTTCAAGGGATTCTTCCCCGAAAATGCCGTGGAGTACTATGTATCGTACTACGACTACTACCAGCCCGAGGCATATATCCCCTCGAGTGACACCTACATTGAGAAGGACCTTGCCATAAACGACGAGATTGACAAGCTGAGGCTTGCGGCAACATCGGCACTGCTCTCGGGCCGCAAGGATGTTGTTGTAATCTCATCGGTATCATGCATATACGGAATGGGTAACCCGAGTGACTTCTACAACAACGTCATTGAAATCCGCGTCGGTGATAAACTCGACCGCAATGTATTCTTGAGAAAACTGGTAAGCAGCCTCTATGTACGCAACGACGTCGACCTGTCGCGTGGCAATTTCCGCGTAAAGGGCGACACCGTGGAGGTGAGCCTTGCCTACAGCGACCACGTTCTCCGCATCACATTCTGGGACGATGACATCGATAGCATAGAAGAGATTGACAGCGTGACAGGCGCACGCGTAGCCACTTTCGATGACTACAAGATATACCCTGCCAACCTCTTCATGACCACCAAGGAGAGCACCGAGCGTGCCATAGCCGAAATAGAGAAGGACCTTGCCGACAGGGAGGAGTATTTCCGCGAGATCGGGAAGCCGCTTGAGGCAAAAAGGCTGCACGAACGTGTGACATACGACATTGAGATGCTGCGCGAGCTCGGGCACTGCTCGGGCATTGAGAACTACTCGCGTTACTTCGACGGACGCGAGGCCGGCACCCGCCCCTACTGCCTGCTTGACTTTTTCCCCGAAGACTTCCTTCTCATCATAGACGAGAGCCACGTGAGTGTACCACAGATACACGCCATGTACGGTGGAGACCGTGCACGCAAGAACAACCTCGTGGAGTTCGGATTCCGTCTTCCGGCAGCCTTCGACAACCGTCCTTTGAAGTTCGAGGAGTTCGAGAAACTTACTCCGCAGACAATTTATGTCAGCGCAACACCGGCCGATTACGAACTTGTCAAAAGCGAGGGCATTGTCGTTGAACAGGTCATACGCCCGACAGGTCTTCTTGACCCATTGATTGATGTGAGGCCGCTGGCCAATCAGGTCGACGACCTCATGGAAGAGATACAGCTACGTGTGGAACGTGAGGAACGAGTGCTTGTCACCACCCTCACAAAGCGCATGGCCGAAGAGCTTACCGACTATCTTCACAAGAACGGTGTACGTTGCAACTACATACACAGCGATGTAGACACACTTGACCGCATACAGATTATGACCGACCTGCGCGAAGGTATCTACGACGTGCTCATCGGTGTAAACCTGCTACGCGAAGGTCTTGACTTGCCCGAGGTATCACTGGTAGCCGTACTCGACGCCGACAAGGAGGGATTTTTGCGCAGTCACCGTTCACTGACACAGACAGCCGGCCGCGCTGCCCGCAACGTAAATGGAACTGTAATATTCTATGCCGACAAGATAACCGAGAGCATGCAGCGCACCATTGACGAGACATCGCGACGCCGCGAAAAACAGATGCGCTACAACCAGGAGCACGGCATCACCCCAAAACAGATAAAGAAGGAGATAAGCAACGCACTCGCATCGGACAAGAGAGAGAGAAGCAACAGCATACGCATGTACAGTGAGGACACCGTTCAGACACCTATCGCATGCGACCCCATTGTTGAGTTCATGAGTGCCGAACAGCTGAAGAAGAGTATTGAACGCACACGCAGACTCATGGAACAGGCCGCCGAAAAGATGGAGTTTGTCGAAGCGGCACAATACCGCGACGAAATGTTCCGTCTGCAAGAGCTTCTGAAAGACAAAGAGGCCCAAGATGTTGCCAACAAATAAAAAGCGTCTACAATACCTGGATAATCACTACATAAAACACAAGGAATAATGATGAATCACAGTTTTATCAGTTTTACAGACTTCAACATGGCTGGAATCCTGGAGCACACCAACGAAATACGCTTGACAGCATTCATAGTTGCCAGTTTGATGGCTATGTATATCATAAACCTGACATGCCGCAAGGTTCTGGTCCCGATAATTGAAAAAATCACAAGAAAAACAAAGTCCAATTGGGACAACATTCTGCTTAACAAGCGTGTTCTGTCAGACTTTAGCAGAATCATCGCACCACTAATCATGCTCACAGCACTGCCACACATGTTCGACAAGACAAGCAACATATTCTTCTGGTGCGACAAGCTAATCAACATATACATAGTGGCAGCAATAGTCAAACTCCTGTTTACCATAATCGATGCATTTTATCAGTTGTCTTGCCACAACAACAAGCTCAGGAGCAGTGCCGTAAAGGGAATATTCCAGATGTTCAAGATTATTGCCGTATGCGTGGGAACCATTATCATTGCCAGCATTGCCATTGACAAGAACCCGATACATATACTCACCGGTTTGGGTGCCATGGCTGCAGTACTGATGCTGGTATTCCAGGACACTATCAAAGGACTCGTGGCAGGCATCCAGTTGTCGGCAAATGACATGCTGCGCCCCGGAGACTGGATTTCACTACCGAACCACAATGCCGATGGCGAAGTAATAGAGGTCACACTCACAGCAGTCAAGGTACAGAATTGGGACAAGACCATTACAACGATACCGCCATATGCACTGATAAGCGAATCGTTCCAGAACTGGAGAGGCATGTTTGACAGCGGTGGCCGACGTATAAAACGTTCAATATACATAGACATGAACACCATATCATTCTGTACTCCCGAAGAGATTGAGAAGTATACAGAAAAGGGATGGCTCGAGGGTATTGGCGAACATGAGGAACCGATTGTGAACCTCACCGTACTCCGCAACTATCTGGACATATACCTGCGCACAAACAAGCGTGTCAACCAGGGACTCATACTCATGGTACGCCAATTGCAGCCCACAGCGCAGGGTCTGCCGCTTGAACTGTACTTTTTCTCGGCCAACACCTCGTGGGTCGCTTACGAACATCTGCAGGCTGACGTATTCGAGCATCTCATAGCAATGCTCCCCGAGTTCGGAATCAAGGCATTCCAGGCCCCGGCAGGCTATGACCTGGCAAATTATTTCCCCGCGAAGAACAACGGATAAGACATACGTGGATGACCCAAAAGTAAATGGGTTATCCACTTCTTATTACGAGGTTGAATAAAAAGAGTTGTTTTTAGGCGTGCGAAGTCCGAAAAAGCGCAACCGACGCTGTAATGCGAGAGCAGAGAGTGCCCGCATTCTATGCCGA
>JAZQZM010000021.1:0-52826 GCA_045634085.1 Bacteroidaceae bacterium | reverse complement strand
GACAAGGCAGTAGCTCCTACATTGGCAATTTGCCCTAACTGTGGTGAGTGGCACGTTTATCACACCGTATGCGGTGCGTGTGGTTATTACAGAGGCAAGCTTGCTGTTGAGAAGCAGGCAGCTGTCTAAAAGAGTTTCTCTACTGCAGATGCCTTTGTACAGCTGCAGGTAGTTATTTTACGTAAGTTAAGACGCACCTACGCTGTTATGGTTGTAGTGCGTCTTTATTTTTTTATCAGCATGCATAAAGCCGGTTTTGTAAATATTGTGGGTAACCCTAATGTGGGTAAGTCTACATTGATGAATCTGCTCGTGGGCGAGAGAATATCCATCGCCACATTCAAGGCGCAGACAACCCGTCACCGCATCATGGGCATATTGAATACCGATGATGCACAGATAGTATTTTCGGATACTCCGGGTGTACTTAAGCCGAACTACAAACTACAGGAAGCGATGTTGCGATTCTCACGCAGTGCACTAAGGGATGCCGATGTGCTTCTTTATGTTACCGACATGGTTGAGAGTCCCGAGAAGAACAGCGACTTCATTGCCGAGGTTCGTAAACTTGATGTGCCCATCCTTGTGCTCATCAACAAGATTGACCTTGCAAACCAGGATGAACTTGTAAAGAAGGTGGAGCAGTGGCACGAGATTATTCCCGAGGCCGAAATCCTGCCAATCTCGGCGATAGCCAAGTTCAATGTGGATGTGGTCATGAAGCGTATAATGGAACTGTTGCCCGAGTCCCCTCCTTATTTCGAGAAGGATGCACTCACTGACAAGCCTGCACGTTTCTTCGTTACAGAGATTATCCGCGAGAAGATTCTCCTGCACTATGACAAGGAGATTCCTTATGTGTGTGAGGCTGCAGTCGAGCACTTCAAGGAGAGTGAGGGCAAGATTTACATAAAGTCAATAATCTACGTTGAGAGGGATACCCAGAAAGGTATCATCATCGGCCATGAGGGTGCGGCTCTCAAACGTGTGGCTACAGATGCGCGCCGTGAACTTGAGAAGTTCTTTGGCAAGAAAATATTTTTGGAGATATATGTAAAGGTCGACAAGGATTGGCGTAACAGTGACCGACAGTTGCGCCGTTTCGGCTATGACCAGAAAGATTAATGATATAAGAGTATGGGAAATTTGGTAGCAATAGTAGGTCGTCCCAATGTTGGCAAGTCGACCCTTTTCAATCGCTTGACCGAGAGTAAGCAGGCGATTATTTCGGACGAGGCGGGTACAACCCGTGACCGTCAGTATGGCCGTTGCCAGTGGTGTGGCAAGGAGTTTTCTCTTGTGGATACCGGCGGATGGGTGCGTAACTCCGATGACGTGTTCGAGGAGGCTATCTGCGACCAAGTGACACTTGCGCTTGAGGAGGCCGATGTCATCCTCTTTGTCGTTGATGCAATCAACGGCCTTACTGACCTTGACATGGAGATGGCATCAATGCTCCGCCGTTCAAAGAAACCGGTAATTGTGGTGGCGAATAAGGTGGATACATATGAAATGCAGTATGCTACAGCCGAGTTCTACAGTCTTGGTCTTGGCGATATGCATTGTATCTCTGCCGCTAACGGAAGCGGTACTGGTGACTTGCTCGATGTCATTATCTCTAACTTTACAAAGGAGGCCGAGGAGCAGCCCGAGGAGAACATCCCACGCTTTGCAGTGGTGGGTCGTCCTAATGCCGGAAAGAGCTCTATCATCAACGTTTTCCTTGGCGAGGACAGGAACATAGTGACAAACATTGCCGGAACAACACGTGACTCAATCCTTACACGTTATACAAAGTTTGGTTTCGACTTCTATCTTGTAGATACAGCCGGTATACGCAAGAAGGGTAAGGTGACCGAGGATATCGAGTACTACTCGGTGCTCCGTTCAATCCGTGCTATTGAGAATAGTGATGTCTGCATTCTCATGATTGACGCGACACGCGGCATTGAGTCACAGGACCTTAATATCTTCTCTATCATACAGCGTAACCAGAAGAGCCTTGTGGTTGTAGTGAACAAGTGGGACTTGGTGGAGGACAAGAGTGAGAAGGTGCAGAAGTTCTTCGAGAATGCGATACGTGAACGTGTTGCTCCATTTGTGGACTTCCCTATCATCTTTACATCGGCAGTCACAAAGCAGCGTGTGTTCAAGGTGCTTGAGACAGCCAAGGAGGTCTATCTCAATTCAAAGACAAAGATTTCGACAGCCAAGTTTAATGAAGAGATGCTGCCGCTTATCGAGGCTTATCCGCCACCATCAACAAAGGGCAAGTATATCAAGATCAAGTACTGCATGCAGTTGCACGAGACACGCGTTCCGTCGTTCCTCTTCTTTGCGAACCTGCCACAGTATGTGAAGGAACCATACAAGCGTTTCCTTGAGAACAAGATCCGCGCCAAGTGGAACTTCCACGGAGTGCCGATGAATATTTTTATTCGTCAGAAATAGTGCAAAAAGCCGCAATATTGCGGCTTTTTGTGTTTGGAGAATGAAGTTTTTGTTCAGACTGATAGTTGTATGATGATGCTATGAAGGAAATAGAAGTTTTTATTGCTGGTTCAAAAGAGTTGACGGCTTTGCGCGATTCGGCACGTGCTGCCTTGGTGGAGATTGGTAACCGTCGCCGTAAGGATAATGTCGTTCTCAGGTCCTATACATTCGAGGACTTCTCCAAGGCTGTGACGAAAGGGGGTCAACAGGCCGAATATAATAAATATATCAGAGAGAAGGCCGATTGTGCGATTTTTATCTTTGATGAGGGTTTTGGCAACAGGACGATGGAGGAACTTGATGTCGCGTATGCAAGTTTTGTGAAAAGGCGGAAACCTGCAATCTTTATTTTCTGCAATGAGAAGAGGCTTTCGGGGAGTCCCGGATATGAGAAACTCTGTTCGTGGTGCAGTGACAGGAACCAGTATTTTATATCCTATGAAGATGGGCATTTCAAGGATAAGTTGACGATTGAGCTTACGAATTTTATTTCGGATGAAATGGACAGGCCTTATTTTGATCTGGATGTTGCTGGTGAGGCTCTTGAAAATGCCGGAAACAGGATTAAAGGTGTTGCTGCACGTTATGCGGAGTGTGCAAAGAATGTCGTGGAGGAGTCGCGCAGGTCTTGCAGTGCTGTGAGTGGGGTTGTCGTTGAGAAAAGGTGTGACGCCGAAAAAGCTGTCAAGGATGCTGTGCGCCGTGTTGGAAGAGAGTTGATGGGTGGCCTGGACACTGCACGTGAAACTCTCTCCAGGAAAAGGAGGGATGTGGAAGAGGGTGTCAGGCAGGTAGGTGAATCAAAAGATGTGCTGAGAAAAACGTTGCTGGATATCGGTAAGGGGAGGAGGTGATTTTCTCATTTTTTCTCCATGTCCCTTACCTGTCGCAGTATCTCGCTTGAGAAGAGGAAATCGTTGAGAGTCTGGTTGCTGGTGTTTAGAATCTCCTTTTTGTTGCCTTCCCAACACAGTTCGCCGTTGGCAAGGAACAGTATGTTGTCACCGATGTTCATTACCGAGTTCATGTCGTGGGTGTTAACAATAGTGGTTATGCCGAACTCTTCGGTAATGTCATGTATGAGTTTGTCAATTATGAGTGAAGTCTGTGGGTCGAGGCCTGAGTTCGGTTCGTCGCAGAACAGATATTTCGGTTTCATGGCTATGGCGCGTGCAATGGCAGCGCGTTTCTGCATTCCTCCCGACAGCTCTTCGGGGCTCTTGTCCTGGGCTGCACCAAGGTTTACTCGGTCAAGACATGTGCGGGCGCGTTGAAGACGTTCGTTGTAGGTCATTGAGGAGAACATGTCCAGCGGGAACATCACATTTTCAAGTACACTCATGGAATCGAACAGTGCCGCATTCTGGAACAGCATTCCAATCTCCTGGCGCATGAGCAGTCTTTCATTCTTGCTCATTGACATTGTGTCGCGTCCGTCGTATGTGATGCTTCCTTCATCGGGGGTAAGTAGGCCTACGATGCATTTGAGCAGGACGGTCTTTCCGGCGCCACTCTTTCCTATGATAAGGTTGGTCCTGCCGTTCTCAAAAACAGCGCTTACGCTTTTGAGGACAACTTGCTCCTCGAATCGTTTGGATATGGATTTTACCTCTATCATTGCATCAAAAGTTGTGTCAGTACCATGTCCGAGAAAAGAATGAGCACGCTACAGCTTACAACTGCGTCGGTGCTTGCCTTGCCTACGTCTATTGAGCCTCCCTTTACCGTGTATCCGTAGTATGATGCGACGGATGTTATCACAAAGGCAAAGAATATTGCCTTTATCACGCTGCACCAGATGTACCATTGGTTGAACTCATACTGCAGTCCCACGGTGAGGTCCTGTGGTGTCATTATGCCGGTGAATTTGCCAATGGCGAAAGCTCCGGCTATTCCGGCTGCAATGCTGAAGATTACCAGTATTGGCATCATTGACATTAGGGCGCTTATCTTGGGGAGTATGAGGAAATTGGCAGAGTTTACTCCCATAATCTCAAGTGCATCTATCTGCTGTGTGACACGCATGGTGCCAATCTCAGATGTTATGTTGGAGCCTACCTTGCCGGCAAGTATAAGACACATTATTGATGATGAGAACTCAAGCAGCAGAATTTCGCGTGTCGCATATCCTACTACGAACTTGGGCATCCACGGGCTCTCGACGTTGAGCTTCATCTGTATGCAGATGACTGCGCCGATGAAGAATGATATGATGAGGACTATGGGAATTGAATTGACTCCCAGCTGGTACAGCTCGTGCAGTACCTGCCTGAAGAAGATTCTCCAGCGCTGCGGGCGTGACAATACGCGGCTCATGAGCACGAGATAGTCGCCGAATGTCTTTATGGAATCAATCAATATCATTTCGCTTACTGCAAAGGCTAAAAATGTATTTGGCAAAGGTACTAAAAAATGCTCATGTATAATGTTAATAATTATTACAAAGTTGTCCCTTTCTGCTTTTTACCTCCATAAAACAGCCCTTTTTTTGTTAAAACGGTAAATTTGCATTATCTTCGCCTCAAGTATAAAAGTTTACAGTATGACTATGAACGGCAATGAGAATAATGCGGGAGGCAATGAGTGTATGGTTCTGCGTACCGAGGGCCTTGTCAAGAAGTATGGCAAGCGTACGGTGGTGAATGATGTCTCATTCAATGTCAAGCAAGGCGAGATTGTCGGTCTGCTCGGGCCTAACGGTGCGGGAAAGACCACATCGTTCTACATGACAACCGGTCTTGTCGTTCCCAATGGAGGACGTATATTCCTGAATGACGAGGAAATTACGAAATTTCCCGTGTACAAGCGTGCGCGCGCCGGCATCGGCTATCTTGCCCAGGAGGCAAGCGTGTTCCGTAAACTCAGTGTCGAAGATAATATTGCATCGGTGCTTGAGCTTACGGGTAAGCCAAAGGAGTACCAGAAAGAGAAACTTGAGAGCCTTATCGAGGAGTTCCGCCTGCAAAAGGTGCGCAAGAACCTGGGTGACCGTCTCTCGGGTGGTGAACGTCGCCGTACCGAGATTGCCCGTTGTCTTGCAATTGACCCCAAGTTCATTATGCTTGACGAGCCTTTTGCCGGTGTCGACCCCATTGCAGTGGAGGATATCCAGTACATAGTGTGGAAACTAAAGGACAAGAATATCGGTATCCTAATTACCGACCACAATGTTCAGGAGACCTTGAGTATTACTGACCGTGCATATCTGCTTTTTGAGGGGCGTATCCTTTTTGAAGGAACTCCCGAGGTGCTTGCTGACAATCCTATTGTGCGTGAGAAATATCTGGGACGTGACTTTATTCTGCGTAAACGTGAGTTCCAGTTCTGATTGTTACAGTACTTCAATTATTACATTTGAAAATCTGAATTTTATGAAAATAACCAACTCTTTGGCAGTGGCACTCTTCTTGTGTTTCTGCTGTTTTTGCCATGCGCAGCAGCGTGTAGTGCTGGATAAGGAGCTGCAGGCATTGCTTGCCGATAATGCAGGAGGGATGATGAGTGTCAATGTTCTTCTGAAGTCTCAGCCCAGACCCGACAGGGTAAAGGCGGTTGTTGCCGAGGTTGAGGATAAGGAACTGCAGAGAGAGTTGCTCGTTGGTGAGTTCAAGGAGCATTCAAACAGCAATCAGGCGACACTGCTTGAATATCTTCAAAGGGCTGAAGCTGAAGGGCTGGTTTCAAATGTGTCCTGTCATTGGCTTGCCAATGCTATTACCTGTGATGCTGCAAGGGAGGTGATAGAATCAATGGCGATACATCCCGAGGTTTTGGCTATCGGCTATAATAAAGAGGTGCAGATTGTTGATGGTTATGTTGCCGGTGCTGTAGAGCATGTTCCTGTGTCTGTATCTTCTCATAGTACAACGCCACACGTGCTGCAGGTAGATGCTGACGATGTGTGGACATTGGGCTACACCGGAAAGAATGTGGTGGTGGCGATTTTGGATTCCGGAACAAATCCTAACCATTATGATTTGAAGGACCATTTGTGGAGAGGCTATGCCGATGCTGACGGTGATGGTGAAAAGGATGATGTTGTCAACGGATGGAATTTTATCGCCGACAATTCTGACATTACCGACGATTATGGTCATGGTACGCATTGTGCAGGAATTGTGTGTGGTGATGGAACTGTAGGCAATATAACAGGTGTTGCTCCAGATGCCACTCTTATGACAGTAAAGATTGTGAACAGGGCCGGTGGCGGTACGCCTGCGCAGATGGTGGCCGGCGTGGAATTTGCAGTAGAGAACGGTGCTGATGTGCTGAGTCTCTCTTTGGGGTTCAAGAAATCGCAGATAAGTGAAACCGACATTGTGCTTTTGCGCAGGACTTTCGAGAATGTTCTGCTTCTTGGAGTGCCGGTGTGTGCTGCTGCTGGCAATGATGGCAACAGATTTGGCGCCCCCGACAATGTGGACTATCCGGCAGCCTGTCCTCCGCCATATCTGTATGCCGACCAGCTGCTGAATGCCGGCGGCCTGACAAGTGTCATTTGCGTGGGTTCGGTCAATGCTTCTGATGAATATGTAAGTTCTTCGTCTCAAGGACCTGTGACATGGCAAAAAACGGTTTTTGATGATTATCCATACGATGCGGAACATATTGGTCTGATACGTCCTGACATTGTAGCTCCTGGCGACCTGGTATACTCGTTGAAACATGACGAGAATAATAAGTACAAGTATATGTCCGGAACATCCCAAGCTACTCCATGTGTGGCGGGTGTCATTGCGCTTATGCTTGAGAAGAACCCTTCTCTTACTCCTGCGCAGATATGTGAGACTATTGAGGCTACTGCAAAGAAGTTGACTGCTGAAAAAAGCAACCTCACGGGTTCGGGACGAATTGATGCTCTTGCTGCAATAAATGCCATTGAGGCGCAGGGTGCAGCTCCTTATATACGGGTCTCTACGTACTCTCCGGAATCAATTTCTGCCGGCGTGGGCAAGGAGATTGTGTTCGCTGTTTCCAATACAGGTATGGGCACAAGTACAGGGAGTGTGAAAGCTGTCCTGTCGACGGGTGATCCCTATGTCGATATTGTTAATGGTGTTGTTGATTTTGGAACTGTTGAAGCAGGTGAAGTGGCGGAGGGTGTGTTTGTGATAAATACTGTCGCCGGTGTTCCTGACGGGCACATCGCATATATGAAGATAACGAATACAGACGGTATTCATGAATGGAGTGATGATATTGCTGTTAGAATTAGTGACTATGCAAGAATCGTATACCATTCAAACTCTTGTGAACCTCTGAAACCGGGCAGGAATGTGCCCGTTTGCATTGATGTGGTAAATGCCGGAACTGTTGCTACTACGGCTGCAACGAAGGTTACATTGATTCCGACATCTCCTTATGTTACAGTGGTATATGGCGAGGCTGAACTTGAGCCTATGGCTGCCGGTGAGGTGCGCGGTGTTGAGTTCGTTGTGAATGTCGATGAGTCTGTTCCAGACAATACTTCCATTGGCTTTGACTTGTATGCTGTGCCTAATAATTATACCGATGTAAGAAGTCTGATATATGAGTTTGAATCGGAACGGGATGCCGACGGGTATGTTTCGGACGGTTTCTCTTCATGGACTACATTTGATGCAAGCAATGATGGGCGCAATCATCCATGGTGGCACTCTTCTGTTGCGGGAACGCACGGGGCCGGTAACGTGGGGGCTGCGCATTCCGGTAGTGGGCAGATGATGAGTGAGACTTACTGTCAGGCATCCATGATGGAGTACAGTATTCCGGTGGATAATTATCTGGTTTCTCCAAAAGTGAAGGTGACGGCCGACAGTAAATTCAGTTTTAGGGCGCGCGTGCACTCCGCTTCGTGGTTCGGAGAGCATTTTGGTGTTGCCGTGTCGGAGAAGGGCAACACTTCTGCAGCAGATTTTACTACAATAGAGGAGTGGAGCATAACAAAGGATGATGGTGCCGGCTGGATTGAATATACCGTGGATCTTGCTGCTTATGCAGGCAAGGAGATATATGTTGCCGTACGCCATTTCTTTACCGAGGAGCAGTGGGCTGCGCTTGATTATGGATATGATGTTTATATATTGCATGTCGACGATGCGATGTTCCATAATGTGGTCGATGTCTCTACGGCGTTTGTATATGACAACTACAGCCGTTTCTTCCTGTCGGTAGAGGGTAATCCGCTTGAGGCTCCTTCAGATGTCGTGGCCGAGGCTGTCGATACACGTTCGATAAGGGTCTCTTGGAGTGCAGTCAAGAATGCCCAGAGTTATAATGTCTATCGTGACGGTGCACTTGTGGCAACTACTCCGGAAGTTGTGTATACCGATGGCGGTCTGTCTTCTGATACAGAGTACGGTTACAGTGTGGCTGCCGTTTATAATAAGAAGGAGTATGAACGTTCCAATGTCGTTAAGGCTACGACGGGGAAGGCTGATTATAGCGTAAAAATCAAGGGTGTTGCTCCGGCTTCGCTTGCCGTGGGTGAGAATTTCCTTGACATCACCATGGTCAACAATGGAAGATATGAGCAGAAATCGAGAAGTACTCTTGTGCTCACAACCACAAGTCCTTATGTTACTGTTGTTACGACAAGTGTAAGCATGAGCTACCTGCCTGTGGCTGCAGAATCCACAAAGAGTTTCAAGGTTGTGGTTGATGAAACTGCCCCTAATGGGCATGTTGCAGAGTTCAATCTCAAGGTGACCGAACTCTATGAGGACAAAAATGTCTGGGATTGTCCTTTTGTTCTGACGGTGGGTGAACCGGGAGGCGATACTTCTGTGCCTGAGGTTGAAGCCGGTGGTAGAGAGTGTGGTGGGGTTATGTATGACCTCAGCGGACGACGTGTGCAGAATCCGAAGGCGGGTATATTTATCGTAGGCGGCAAGAAAACAGTCGTGAAGTAATGCACCGCACTTACTTATCTACGGTTTTCAGTTTTCACCTTTCAGTTTTAAACACACCACGTGTGCATAAGTTTGCTTGATGTTGTACACTGGTTTTCCTGTCTGTTTTGATATAACTTGTTAACAAAATCGCTTTTTACTTGATTTTGTTAACAAGTTGTTGTATTTTTGCATGCTCTAATTTAGGCATATAATATGCCTTTTGGGTCGTGTCGCTGTCTTTGACGGGATGGACACGGAATAAAAGAAAATTACTTAATATATTTTATACATGGAATTTACACTTAAGAATCAGAACGCTACAAGCGCAATCCTTTCTGTAACAATTCAGGAGGCAGATTACTCAGCATTGGTTGAGAAACAGTTGAAGAACTTCCGCCAGAAGGCAAATGTTCCGGGTTTCCGTCCTGGTATGGTGCCAATGGGTCTTATCAAGAAACAGTATGGTACTGCAGTGAAGGCTGAGGAGATCAACAAGTTGTTGCAGACAAAGATTTTCGAGTATATCAGAGAGAATAAGATTGACATGTTGGGCGAGCCACTTCCTATCGAGGAGCAGCAGGCCGGTATCAATATGGCAGATGACAAGGACTTTACTTTTGAGTTTGAGATTGCTCTTGCTCCTAAGTTCGACGCAGTTCTTGACAAGAATGACAAGCTCCCATACTATCGTATACAGCCTACTGAAGAGATGATCGAGGGTCAGGTAAATGCTTTTGCACAGCGTTGTGGTGAGTACAAGCAGGTTGATGCTTGCCAGGAAGGCGATATGCTCAAGGGTACTCTTACCGAGTCTGTAGAGAATGGAATCGTAGTACGCGAGGCTGTTATGATGCCTGCATACATGAAGAACGACGAGCAGAAGGCTCTCTTTAATGGCGCAAAGGTTGATGACGTGGTTACTTTCAATCCTTCAGTTGCATTCGCTAACAATGAGGCTGAGCTCTCTTCACTCCTTAAGGTTCAGAAGGGCGAGGTTGCTGCGCATGCAGGTGACTTTACATTTGCTATCACTGAGATTACACGTTTTGTTGCAAGCGAGTTGAACCAGACTGTGTTTGATGCTGCTTTCGGCAAGGATGTGGTTACAAACGAGGCTGATTTCCGCGCTAAGATCTCTGAGCAGTTTGAGGCTCGTTTCGAGGTTGAGAGTGATTACAAGTTGCTCATGGATGTACGTACTTATCTTATGGATAAGCTTGGTAAATTCGAGTATGACGAGGCTATCCTCCGTCGCATCATGGAGGGTAACAAGGCTGGTGAGGCTGTAAGCGAGGAGGATTTCCAGAAGAGCCTTACAGAACTTACATGGCACCTTATCAAGGAGCAGTTGGCTAAGAAGTTCGAGGTTAAGATTGACGACAACGATGTTCTCGCTGTTGCCAAGGATGCTACACGTGACCAGTTTGCTCAGTACGGTATGGCAAATGTTCCTGAGGATCTGCTCGAGAACTACGCAAAGGAGATGCTAAAGCAGGAGAAGACACGCGAGGCTCTTATCAACCGTGCTGTTGATGTCAAGCTCATTCAGGGTATCAAGGGTGCTGTAACCCTTGACGAGGAGAAGGTTTCTGTTGAGGATTTCAACAAGAAAGTTTCTGAGAACGCCTAAGTAGAAAGGTAGCGGAATTATACGTTCTGGTTCATTGGCTGCCCAGTGAACCAGAACGGTTTTTAATTTATTACTATATAAAAGTAATGTCTTATGGAAAGAAATGATTTTAAAAAATTTGCCACCAAGCATCTTGGTATGAGCAGCATGGTTCTTGATGATGTAATTAAGGTGCAGTCGCAGTATTTGAACCCTTATATCCTGGAGGAACGTCAGCTGAATGTTACCCAAATGGATGTGTTCTCGCGTCTGATGATGGACCGAATCATATTCCTCGGCACTCAGATTGATGATTATACAGCCAATACGCTCCAGGCTCAACTGTTGTATCTTGATTCTGTTGACAGTGGCAAGGATATCTCGATATACATCAACTCTCCTGGAGGTTCTGTATATGCTGGCTTGGGTATCTATGATACCATGCAGTTTATCCAGAGTGATGTCGCTACAATCTGTACAGGTATGGCTGCCAGTATGGCTGCCGTTCTGCTTGTTGCAGGTGCCGACGGCAAGCGTTCGGCTCTCACTCATAGCCGTGTGATGATTCATCAGCCTCTTGGTGGCGTCCAGGGTCAGGCCAGTGATATTGAGATTACTGCCCGTGAGATTCAGAAACTCAAGAATGAACTTTATACAATAATCTCGGATCATAGCAAGCAACCGTTTGACAAGGTTTGGGCCGACAGTGACCGTGATTATTGGATGACTGCTGTCGAGGCTCAGGAGTATGGTATGATTGATCGTGTGCTTACACGTAAAAAGTAATCTGTAATGGCTGAAAAGAATAAAAGACGTTGCAGTTTCTGTGGTAGGGCCGAGAATGAGGTCGCTTTGCTCATGACCGGCATGACCGGTTATATATGCAATGACTGTGTTGAGCAGGCACATGCGATATTGCGTGAGGAGTCTATGCTGCCGAAGAGTGACTTTGACATGAAGGAATTGCCGAAACCGAAGGAAATAAAGGCTTTTCTCGATGAGTATGTGATAGGTCAGGATGAGGCAAAATGCGCCTTGGCTGTTTCGGTATACAATCACTACAAGCGTCTTATGCAGCGCGGTGCTGCCGACGATGTGGAGATTGAGAAGAGTAATATCATCATGGTGGGAAGTACCGGTACCGGTAAGACTCTGCTTGCCCGTACCATAGCACGTCTGCTTAAAGTGCCTTTCACTATTGTTGATGCTACGGTGCTTACTGAGGCTGGATATGTGGGTGAGGATATCGAGAGTATACTTACCCGTCTGCTTCAGGTTGCCGATTATAATGTAGAGGAGGCTGAACGTGGTATCGTGTTCATTGATGAGATTGACAAGATTGCTCGCAAGAGTGACAATCCTTCAATTACCCGCGACGTGAGTGGTGAAGGTGTTCAGCAGGGTCTGCTCAAGTTGCTTGAGGGTTCTGTTGTGAATGTACCGCCTCAGGGTGGCCGCAAGCATCCCGACCAGAAGATGATTGCCGTGAATACCAAGCACATCCTGTTCATCTGTGGCGGCGCGTTTGACGGAATTGAGAAAAAGATTGCGCAGCGTATGAATACGCATGTTGTGGGATATGACTCGGTGCAGAACAGTTTCCATCTTGACAAGGGTGACATGATGCGTTATATCACTCCGCAGGATCTGCGCTCGTTCGGTCTTATTCCTGAGATAATAGGCCGTCTACCGATACTCACCTCGTTGCGTCCACTTGACCGCGCGACACTGCGCAATATCCTCACCGAGCCCAAGAACTCGATAATTAAGCAGTATGTTAAGCTGATGGAGATGGATGGTGTGAAGCTGACATTTGATGATGCAGTGCTTGAATATATTGTGGATATGGCGATAGAGTACAAGCTTGGAGCGCGTGGCCTGCGTTCTATTGTAGAGACCATAATGATGGACAAGATGTTCGAGATCCCCTCTGCCGGAGTCAAGAGTTGCAGGATAACCAAAGAGTATGCCCGCAAGCAGGTCGAGAAGAGTCTTGTTGCAGGTGCTGTCAAAGCCTGACAACCATGAAAGATAAACGTTCCCCCCTTTGTATCTTGTTGATGCAGAGGGGGTTCTTGTAATAATTAAAATATTTTGCAATATTTCCGAAAATAAATTTGAAAAAATTGCTTGTTTTGTAGAGATATTTATAACTTTGTTTTCAAATAGGCATATTGTAAAATGACGAAGAAGTGTAATTTGACAGAAATTCTCAAACAGAATTTCGGTTTTGATGCTTTCAAGGGGGATCAGCAAGCTGTCATCGAAAACCTGTTGGCGGGTAACGATGCGTTTGTACTGATGCCTACCGGTGGCGGCAAGTCACTGTGCTACCAGTTGCCTTCGTTGGTCATGGAGGGCACTGCGATAGTCATATCTCCTCTGATTGCCTTGATGAAGAACCAGGTAGATGCTATCAGAAACTTCAGCGAAGAGGATGGCATTGCCCATTTCTTGAACTCCTCTTTGACAAAGCAGGCGATAGAAGAAGTGAAGAATGATGTGCTCTCGGGTAAGACAAAACTACTTTATGTTGCTCCTGAGTCTTTGACTAAGGAGGATAATGTGGAGTTCCTAAAGAGTATCAGAATCTCTTTTTATGCGATAGACGAGGCTCACTGTATTTCGGAGTGGGGACATGACTTTCGTCCGGAGTACCGTCGTATACGTCCTATAATCAATGAAATAGGAAAGGCACCGGTCATTGCGCTTACGGCTACGGCTACAACAAAGGTGCGCGATGATATAAAGAAGAACCTTGGAATACAGGATGCCCCCGATTTCAAGTCTTCGTTCAACAGGCCTAACCTCTATTACGAGGTGCGTTCAAAGACCAAGGATGTTGACAAGGAGATAATCAAGTACATAAAGTCAAATCCCGGGAAGTCCGGTATAATATACTGCCTCAGTCGCAAGAAGGTTGAGGAATTGGCCGAGATTCTTCAGGCCAATGAGATTTCGGCAAAGCCATATCATGCAGGAATGGATTCTGCTATGCGTTCGCAGACCCAGGATGATTTCATCATGGAGAAGATTGATGTCATTGTCGCTACCATTGCATTCGGAATGGGTATTGACAAGCCTGATGTGCGCTATGTGATACATTATGATATACCGAAGAGCCTTGAAGGCTACTATCAGGAGACGGGTCGCGCAGGTCGTGACGGCGGTGAAGGACAGTGTATTGCTTTTTACAACAACAAGGATTTGCAGAAACTTGAGAAATTCCTTGAAGGCAAGCCTCTGGCCGAGCAGTACATAGGCCGCCAGTTGCTCTATGAGACAACTGCGTATGCCGAGTCGTCTGTTTGTAGAAGAAAATTGTTGTTACATTATTTTGGTGAAAGTTACGACGTGGAAAATTGTGAAAATTGTGACAATTGCCTCTCTCCTAAAAAACAGGTTGAGGCAAAGGAGATGCTGGAGACTGTCCTTGAGACAGTGTTGGCACTTAAGGAGAATTTTAAGGTTGAATATGTTATAGATGTGCTTATGGGCAAGGAGACTGCGGATATTCTTTCTCATAGACACGATGAGCTTGAATGCTTCGGTTGTGGTGATGAAGAAGATGTCAAGCGTTGGAACGCGGTCATCCGTCAGGCTTTGATAGCCGGTTATCTTGACAAGGATGTCGAGAACTATGGTCTGCTCAAGGTAACAAAACAGGGAAATGCGTTCCTGAAGAAACCTGTTTCGTTCAAGATTGTTGAGGACCGTGATTTTGAAGAAGAGGAGACTGTTGTACAGGCATCGAGTACCTTTGCTGTTGATCCTGAACTCTTCGCCATGCTCAAGAATCTTCGCAAGAAACTCTCTAAGCAACTTGAATTGCCGCCTTATGTGATATTCCAGGATCCGTCACTCGAGGCCATGGCAACGACATACCCGATTACTATTGATGAACTGAAGAATATTCCGGGTGTGGGTGAAGGAAAGGCAAAACGTTATGGCGAGGAGTTCTGTGCCCTCATCAAACGTCACTGCGAGGAGAATGAGATTGACCGTCCCGAGGATATCCGTATCCGCACCGTTGCCAACAAATCGAAGCTCAAGGTTGCGATAATCAACGCAATTGACCGTAAGGTGGCGCTTGATGATCTTGCAATAAGCAAGGGCGTGGAGTTCGACGAGTTGCTTGACGATATCGAATCGATTGTATATTCGGGAACGAAACTGAATATAGACTATTTCCTCGAGGAAATTCTTGACGAGGAGAATATGTATGAGATATATGACTATTTCAAGAGTTCCGATACTGACAACATAAATACTGCTATAGAGGAACTTGGCGGCGAGTACAGTGAAGAGGAAATTCGTCTTGTACGTGTCAAGTTTATTTCAGAGATGGGTAATTGATAAAAAAAGAAAAATAAATATAGTCTTATGAATGATTTTATAAAAGAAAAGATTGTGATGGATGGTCTCACCTATGACGATGTGTTGCTTATTCCTGCATACTCAGAGGTGTTGCCGAAAGAAGTTAGCTTGAAGACCAAGTTCTCAAGAAACATTGAACTGAATGTTCCGTTTGTAACAGCTGCGATGGATACCGTTACAGAGGCCAAGATGGCTATTGCCATAGCCCGTGAAGGTGGTATCGGTGTCATTCATAAGAACATGTCAATTGCAGAGCAGGCTCATCAGGTTGCTATCGTAAAGCGTGCCGAGAACGGTATGATTTATGATCCTATTACAATCCTGGCGCAGTCAACAGTGAAGGATGCACTTGAGATCATGGCCGAGTATCATATCGGTGGTATCCCTGTTGTCGATGACAACAAGAAACTTGCCGGTATCGTAACAAACCGTGACTTGCGCTTCGAGACGAATATGGCGCGTCCTATCTGCGAGATCATGACACCGGCAGATAAACTGGTCGTTACGCACCAGAAGACCGACATGGAAGCTGCGGCAAAGATTCTGCGTGAGAACAAGATTGAGAAACTCCCCGTAATTGATTCCGAGGGTTGTCTTGTGGGTCTTATCACATATAAGGATATTACAAAGGCCAAGGACAAACCTATGGCATGTAAGGATAGCAAGGGGCGTCTGCGCGTGGCTGCCGGTGTTGGTGTTACTGTTGACGCAATGGATAGAATTAAGGCACTCGTTGAAGCCGGTGTCGATGCTATCATCATTGATACAGCCCACGGTCATTCGGCAGGTGTTGTCCAGAAACTGAAGGAGGCCAAGGCTGCTTTCCCGCATATTGATATCGTCGTAGGTAACGTCGCTACCGGTGAGGCTGCCAAGATGCTTGCTGATGCAGGTGCCGATGCAGTCAAGGTAGGTATCGGTCCCGGTTCAATATGTACAACCCGTGTCGTTGCAGGTGTGGGTGTGCCTCAGCTCTCAGCGGTGTACGATGTGGCAAAGGCTCTTGAGGGTACAGGTGTACCTTTGATTGCTGATGGTGGTCTGCGCTACTCGGGTGATGTAGTGAAGGCTCTTGCTGCTGGAGGTTACTGTGTAATGATCGGTTCTTTGGTTGCCGGTACAGAGGAGTCACCAGGTGATACTATCATCTTCAATGGACGTAAGTTCAAATCTTATCGCGGTATGGGCTCCCTCGAGGCTATGGAGAATGGCTCAAAGGACCGTTATTTCCAGGCCGACACTGCTGATAAGAAGAAACTTGTTCCCGAGGGTATTGCAGCGCGTGTGCCATACAAGGGAACTCTCTATGAGGTAATCTATCAGTTGGTAGGTGGTCTCCGTTCAGGTATGGGATATTGTGGTGCCAAGGATATCGAGTCCTTGCATAACGCCAAGTTTGTACGCATTACAAATGCGGGTGTGCTCGAGAGTCATCCACATGATGTGTCAATTACAAGTGAGGCTCCAAACTACAGCCGCCCTGAATAAGAAACAATATCTTGAAAAATGAACAAAGGACTTAAGAATATTTACCTTTCCATGCTGTTCATTGCAGCATCAGCATCAGCACAGGTCAGTGACCCGGTGCTGATGACTGTGAACGGCAAGGAAGTGAAACGCTCGGAATTCGAGTATGCATTCAACAAGAATAATAACAATCTTGTAAATGGCAGTCAGACGGTAGAGGAGTATCTTCCCATGTATGTGGACTTCAAGCTCAAGGTAGCTGAAGCTGAGTCTTTGGGGCTTGACACTCTTTCGTCATTCAAAGAAGAATACAAGCGCGACCGTGCGCAAATGGCCGAGAGTTATCTCATGGCTCCCGGATTTATCGAGAAAGAGGCATATAAAGTGTATGCTAACGATTCGGCGACCATTGGCAAGGACGGCTTTCTAAAACTGAGCCATATAATATTCTTTGCTAAACAGAAGGAGGATAAGGCAGCCATAGCCTTGGCAAAGGCACGTATTGATTCTGTATATACGATGCTTGAGGCTGGAAAGACATTTGAGGAGGCTGCAGCGTTCTTTGGCATTCCCGCCCGTTCGCTTGAACCGTTTGAGATTGTGCGCGGACAGGCATATCCGGAATTCGAGGCTGTTGCCTATTCGCTTTCAGACGGTGAATATTCAAAACCCTTTGAATCGCCTGCTGGTTTCCATGTGGTAAAGCGTGTTTCCAGCCGTCCGTTCGGCTCTTTTGAAGAGTATAAGCCTGCGATAATCAATATGCTTGAGCAACAGAATATACGTGAGGCGGCCCGTTTGGCAAAGGGCAAGGAACTTGCGGCGTTGCTTGGTGGCAATATGACTCCGGAAGCTGCCATTGCCCGCGAGGATAGTCTGCTCGAGGAGAAGTATCCCGAGTTCGGTAACCTTATGCGTGAGTATTATGATGGCTTGCTCTTCTTTGAGGTCTCTACGCGCGAGGTTTGGGATAAGGCAGCAAATGATGTCGAAGGCCAGAAAAAATATTTCAAGAAGAATAGAAAGAAGTACAGGTTTGAGACTCCTCGTTACCGCGGTGCTGTCCTTATTGCGAATTCCCAAGAGAATCTTGATGCTGTAAAGTCATTGGTTGCAGGAAAAAATTCCGATGAATACAAGGCTGCAATAGATGCCGGTTTTCCAAAAGATTCCATGCGTAATATACGTGTTGAAATAGGCGTTTTTGCAGTAGGTGACAATCCTTGGGTGGATAAACTCGTTTTCTCTCAGGGTGAGGGCGCAAAACTCAAGAAAGGATTCACGGTTGTTGAGACTGTTGGAGATGTCATTGAGAACCCCGAGGTTTATACCGATGTAAAGGGGCTTGTTGTGAATGATTATCAGAAACTCCTTGAAGAGAATTGGGTGAAGTCCTTAAGGAAAAAGTATAAGGTTAAGGTAAATAAAGAGGTGCTAAAAACGGTTAACAATCACGATTGACGTTGCTTAATTCCTTATATTTGTTGTGGAATTACAGCGGTTTGTGTCTGCATAGTTTTCTTTGCCTGAAATTTGATAGTCCAATGCTTGGAACCGGATTCTTTAAACGTGTATTACTCTTTGTATTACTGCCATTAGCGTTGTCGTGTAATAATGAGCAGCCCATTGCTCAGCGTGTGCTGTTGGTTGAGGTTGGTGATTCCCGTCTGTATGAAGACGAGGTCGGGCTCTTGCTTGCAGCAAACAATATCTCTCCTGACAGTACGCGGCAGGTTGATGAGTTACTCGAACGTTGGGCTATGGAAGAACTGTATTACGATGTAGCCTTACATAATGTCGCTTCAACTGAAGAGATTGAGAATATGGTGGAAAGATATCGTAGGAGCCTCATATTGAATATGTATCAGGAAAGGCTTATCGATCAGCGCTTGAAGTCTGCTGTCAGCGAAAAGGAATCACAGCTTTTCTATGATTCGAACAAGATGCTTTTTGATGCTGACGAGAATTTGATTAAGGGTTTTCTGTTGGTGTTGCCGGCAAAAGCTCCGAATGCGAATAAGGTGAGGCGCTGGTGCTCAAACAAGACTTCAGAGGATTTTGAAGAACTTGAGAAGTATTGTGCTGAACACGCTGTAGCGTATGAATATTTCATGGATACCTGGTGTGCTTTTGAGGATGTGGCTGTGCGCACGCCATTGACTGAGACGCAGTTGCTGGACCGCCTGTCAAGGGGTGGTACCATAGAATTCAAGGAGGATGGTAAATTGTATTTCGTCTGCGCCGACTCAATAATAAGGAAGGGCGATACGCTTCCCGTGGAGCTGGTTAAGGCAGATATTGACGAATTGATTGTCAATTCACGTAAAGCAGAGTTTATCAAGAATAGGAAACAGGAACTTTACGATGACGCCAAACGTAAAGGGGTGGTGAAGTTTTATAACAAATAGTCTTTGAATGGGGCGTAAATAGTAAGAATGATGAACAAGTATATATATAATTTTCTCGTACTGCTCATGTCGTTGTCTCCTTCTGCCACATTGTTGGCTCAGGATAATGTTATTGACCGTGTTGAATGGGTGGTGGGAGACAAGGCTATTCTTAGGTCTGATATTGAAGAGAGTATACGTTATTGGCTTAGTCAAGGACGCAAGTTCGAGGCTGACCCTTATTGTGTCGTGGGCGAGGACTTGGCTGTTCAGCAGCTTTTTCTACATCAGGCAGCAATTGACAGTGTCGAGGTAGACGAGACAAGGATCATGCGCCAGGTTGAGGCGCAGATGGAGTATGTTATCGGTCAGATTGGTTCAAAGGAGAAATTGGAGGAGTATTTTGACAAGAACTCATCGGAGATACGTGAGATGTACCGCGAACAGCTCTATAATATGGAGATGATGGAGGCTATGAAGAGTAAACTCGTCGGCGATATCAAGGTATCACCGTCTTTGGTGCGTCGCTACTTCGAGTCTCTGCCAAAGGATAGTCTTCCATTCATGCAGGAGCAGGTGGAGGTACAGATTGTTACACTTGAACCTGAAATAGAGGTTGAGGAGATTGAACGTGTGAAGGGTGAACTCCGTGATTATACAGACAGGATAACAAGCGGAGAAACTAGCTTCTCTACAATGGCGCTGCTCTATTCCGAGGATCCGGGTTCGGCGCGTCGTGGCGGTGAACTTGATTTTATGGGACGTGGTGAACTACAACCGGAATTTGCAACAGTCGCTTTCTCACTTACTGATCCTAACAAGATTTCGAAGATTGTAGAGACCGAGTACGGCTTCCATATAATCCAGCTGATTGAGAAACGCGGTGACCGTATTAAAGTGCGTCATATTCTTAGAAAACCGAATCGTTCAAGCGAGAATGTCAAGAACATGCTTCTGCGTCTTGACTCAATATCGGCCGACATCAAGGATGGTAAGTTTACTTTTGAGGAGGCAGCAGGGGCTATTTCTCACGACAAGGATACCCGTAACAATTACGGTATTATGTTCAACAAGGCCACGGCTTCTTCATATTTTACGCTTGAAGAGTTGCCTGTAGATGTGGCTCGTGTGATTGATGGCCTTAAAGTCGGGGATATCTCCCAGCCATTTGCATGGGTCCTCGACAATGGCAAGACTGTGTGTGCCATTGCAAAAGTCAAGTCCAGAATTGATGCGCACGTGGCTACAATCAGTGACGATTATGCAACGCTTAGCGGTATGTATAAGGCCAAACTGAGTGAAGACCGTATTCATGAGTGGATAAAACAGAAACAGAAGAGTACCTATGTGAGGATAAATAAGGAGAACCGCTCGTGTGAGTTCAAATATCCTCATTGGCAGTTCTACGAGGAGAAATAAATATACGTGCCGATGTACAGGGGTTATCCGTTTCTTATATTGCTGATATGTACTTTGTCTGTGTTTGCGCAGGAAGGTATCGACGGTAGTTCTTCTTCAAAGAAGAGCTACATTCATATGTTGCATACGAATGTCACCCGTTTCGACGAGGATGTGAATCCTGATGCGTGGATTTTGGTCGGCGATGTGCGTTTCAGGCGTGACAGCATGTATATGTATTGTGACAGTGCGCACTATTTTCAGAAGAAGAATGCTTTTCAGGCCTTTGGCAATGTGCGTATGGAGCAGGGTGATACCTTGTTCCTATTTGGGGATTATCTTGACTTTGATGGAGAAACGAATATGGCTCGCGTACGTAACAACGTGAGGCTTATTGACAAGAATACGGTTCTCGAGACAGATAGCCTTGATTTTGACAGGAACGTCAGTGTCGGGTCGTTTTTTGAGTATGGAATACTTTCTGATGAGGAGAGTACTCTCTCTTCGTATTATGGTGAATATGACATAAACAGCAAGGAGGCGTCATTTATTGATGATGTAAGTCTGGAGAATCCTCGCTTTAGAATGTTGTCCGACACACTGCGTTATAATACACAGAGCAAGGTCGCATCTATTGTCGGTCCTACAAATATTTATAGTGGAGAGTCGGAAATCTATTCTGAGAGAGGCCGTTACAACACAGCGCGAAGAGAGGCTATACTGCTTGACAGGTCGGTCTTATACAACGGCAAGAAAAATGTGACAGCCGACTCGCTTTATTATGATGCCGCATCGGGGTACAGTGAAGCGTTCGGCAATATCGTCTTTACCGATCCTGTTGACAGGAATATGCTCACTGGCGGATATGCTTATATAAACGAACTTGTTGACTCGGCATATGTCACTGGACGTGCGCTGGTGGCCGATTTCTCGCAGAAGGATACTTTGTTCATGCATTCCGATACTATTTGGGCGGTTTCTTATAATCTTGATACCGATTCTCTCTATCGCCAGCTTAAGGCATACAATAAGGTGCGTGCATGGAGTGCTGGTATGCAGGCTGTGTGTGATTCGCTGGTATTTGATTCTCGTGACACATGTCTTACAATGTATAAGGACCCGATTCTGTGGAACGGCAATGTGCAGCTTTTGGGCGAAGAGGTAAAGGTTTATTTTGATAGTACATCAATTGATTGGGTACATATCATAAATCAGACTCTTTACGTTGAGCCAGTGGACAGTGTCAACTATAACCAGATTCGCGGTAAGGAGATGAAGTTCTTCTTTAATGATGGCCGGCTTGCCGAAATGCAGGTCATCGGTAGCGTGGAGATTGTATTCTTTCCGCTTGATGATGATAGTTTGTATGTAGGCATGAATACAACATCGGCCGGCAGGGTCATAGCGTATATAAATGATGGTCAGTTGGATAAGGTGGTTGTTCCCGACAAATCATCCGGTGTATTTTATCCAATGAGCCAACGGCCGCCGGAGAACTGCTATCTGGAGAATTTTGCATGGTTCGATTATGTGCGTCCACTATGTAAAGAGGACCTTTTCAAATGGCGTGGTAAAGATGCCGGTATGCAACTGAAGATATATAAGAGGGATAGTGTTCCTTTGCCGACGCTTGACCGTTTCAGAAAGGAGAAGAAATAATGGGATATTTCAAGCAAAGGGAACCTCGCAGGTTCAATCATAAATATATTTTTGTTGACGAGAGAAAGGAAAAACTTGATAGGATTGTTGAGAGTGCGAAACGTGATTTAGGTATGTTGCCTCCAAAGGAGGGGTCTTATAAGGAACGCATAAAAGGCGCTTTTTCAGGTGAGGACTCGCATCTTTCACGTCGTCAGCAGAATGGGACGCGTTTTTCGTCAACATTTATTGTAGGTGCGCTTTTGGTATGCGTATTTATACTTTTTTATCTGGTCAAAAGTATTTGGCTGTAGAGAAAATGTTATGCAGGATATAATACATTTGTTGCCCGATTCGGTTGCCAATCAGATTGCAGCCGGTGAGGTGGTGCAGCGTCCGGCTTCTGTTGTCAAGGAACTTATGGAAAATTCCGTAGATGCCGGTGCAACCTGTGTCAAAGTAATTGTTACTGACGGAGGCCGCACTCTTGTGCAGGTTATTGATGATGGTAAAGGTATGTCGGAAAATGACGCCAGGCTTGCTTTCGAGCGTCATGCAACTTCTAAGATAAGTAGTGCTGAGGATTTGTTCTCGTTGTCGACTATAGGTTTCCGTGGTGAGGCACTCGCTTCTATTGCTGCAGTTTCCGAGGTTGAACTGTTGACACGTCGTGCCGATGATGAACTTGGCACAAGAATCGTCATCTCCGGTTCCAGGCTTGAGGAACAGGAACCGGCAGCGGCTCCTCAAGGGTGTAACTTTAAAATAAAGAATCTTTTCTACAATATTCCTGCCCGCAGAAAATTTCTAAAGACAACCGCTACTGAGTTCAATAATATAGTGACGGAGTTCGAACGTGTTGCTTTGGTGAACTGCGGTGTAGAGTTCTCCCTATCTCATAATGGCTCGGAGGTGATATCTCTGCCGCCGTCATCTTTCCGTCAGAGGATTGTGAATCTGTTCGGCAAGAAACTCAATTCTCAATTGATAGAGGTGGGCGTTACAAGTTCTCTTGTCAACGTGAAAGGTTTTGTCGGCTCGCCAGAAAGTGCACGCAAGAAAGGCGCGATACAGTTCTTTTTCGTGAATGGGCGATATATGCGCCATCCATACTTTGCCAAGGCTGTCCAGGAAGCGTATGGCGAGATTATACCACAAGGTGAACAGGTTCCGTTTTTTATATCACTTGAGGTCGACCCATCTTGTATTGATGTAAATATTCATCCAACAAAGACCGAGATAAAGTTTGAGGATGAGGCGAGTCTATGGAAGATAATCTGTGCTTCAGTGCGCGAGTCACTCGGGCGTTTCAATGCGGCTCCAAGTTTGGGCTTTGATGATGAAGAGTTCCCGGATATACCGGTTATGGATCTCTCCAACGTTCATAATGCACCAGTCTCTGCTCCCAAAATTTCGTATACGCCAGATTATAATCCTTTCAAGAGCAAGGCTCCGGGCTTTGGTGGAGGTGATGCCTCATGGGAGTCTTTGTACGAAGGAGTGACCGGGAAGAAAGAACCTTTGGATTTGTCGCCTTTCGAGGATTTACCCGACCAGGTTGTCATGCAGTCATCCGTGTCCTATGGCAATAACGATGCTTTTGGTGGCGAGGAATTTGTTCCCATGTCGCAGTACAAGGGACAGTATATACTTGTTCCTGTCAAGTCGGGCCTCATGTGGGTACATCAACGCAGGGCGCATATACGTGTACTCTATGAGAGGTACAGGAAGCAACTGCAGGAGAGAAATGCTCCGGTTCAGGGACTTCTCTTCCCCGAGAGAGTGGACCTTTCGGTTGCAGAGAGCGCGGCTATGGAGTCATTGGGTGCTGAATTGCTTTATCTTGGTTTTGATGTCTCCAGTTTGGGGAGTGGAACATATATGATTCAGGGGGTTCCGTCTGGAATTGAAGGTCTTTCTCCTGTAAAGTTGTTTATGGAGGTGCTTCATGCTGCAATGGAGCAGACTCTCGATGTGAAAGAAAAACTTCATGAGGGGATTGCGTCGGTTATGGCCAAGGAGGTGGCTATTGTTGCCGGACAGTTGTTGACGGTTGATGAAATGAAGGCCTTGGTAGATGACCTTTTTGCGACATCCTCGCCGTCGCGTACGCCTGACGGTAGGAGTGTGGTGTATATAATGTCCGACAATGAGATAGAACGTTTGTTCGCAAAGTAGTGATGGCTCTCTTTGTAATTGTTAAACAATGTTAATAATTGGCTTATTTGTTTATCTTCTTTGCAGTACATAGTGAAAATTATGTAATTTTGCACAACAAAGAGTAGTGTGTAATGTTGTTTTTTTACGTAGTGTGCAGTACAATACGTTTCAAACAAAATATGCACCGGTGTGTTTGAATAATATTACGTAGTCAAGACGATTAAATAAAGTAATATAAAGTTTCTAATTAGTTTTTAAGTATGAAAAAAATGATGATTTCACTGGCAATCGCTGCTATTGCCATGTTCTCTACTGCAAACGCACAGGAGACAGTTAGCGAGGTCGTAGTTCCTACTAAGAAGCACTCTGTAGCTACAAACGGTTTTGGTAGCAATTGGTTCCTTGGTGTGAACGGTGGTGTAAACATTTACAATGGTGTATTCATGAATGGTGAGAGTGCTTTCGATCACCTTTCTCCAGCGTTGAATGTTTATGTAGGTAAGTGGCACACTCCTGGTTTCGGTTGGAGAGTTGCTTATCAGGGTCTCAATATCCAGACTTATGAGAAGTTCGACCACACAATGTTCATGAACTTCCACTTTGATGCAATGTTCAACTTGAGCAACCTTATCTGCGGTTACAACGAGACACGCATTTGGAATGTAATTCCTTACGTTGGTGTTGGTTGGGCTGGTCGTGAGGCGATGAACCACGAGGAGGGTGCAGGCCGTATGACTTCAGGCGATATCACAGGTTCTCTTTCAGCAAACTATGGTATCATCAACAAGTTCCGCGTGTCTAAGCATTGGGATATCAACCTTGAGTTGGCTGGTGCATTCTTCCGCAATGGTTTCAGCGGTATCAATGGTCAGAGCGGTCACGACATGATGTGGTCGGCTAACCTTGGTGTTGCTTACAAGTTTAACAAGACAGGCTGGGAGAATACTGTTGACGTTCCTGCTCTCCAGGCTATCTACACAGCAGCTCTTGACGAGCTTATGTCTGACTTGAACAATGCTCAGGCTGAGAACAACAAGCTCAAGAACGACTACAAGGCTCTCAAGAACGACTATGACAAGTTGAATGACGCTTACAACCAGTTGAAGAACAAGCCTAACTTCCTTGATGTTAAGGAGTCTATCTTCTTTGCATTCGGTTCTTCTAAGATTGCTTCTAAGAAGGAGAAGATGAACATCGAGGCTTATGCTAAGGCTGCGGCAGAGGCTGGCGTTAAGTTGAGAGTAATCGGTTACACAGATATCATCGGTACAGATGAGTACAACAAGGGTCTTGCTGAGAACCGCGCTAATGCAGTTGCTGAGGTTCTTAAGGCTGCCGGTGTACAGGATGTAGAGGTTGTAGTTGTTGGCGAGTCTTCAGAGTACAGCAACAAGTACCTCAACCGTCGTGCGGTAATCGAGGTTGCTAAGTAAGCATCTTTATCGATTTATAACAAAAAGTGGACAAGCCTTCTTGTCCACTTTTTGTTTATTTTAAAGAGTCTCTGTCGCGGTAGGGTGGCCATCTTTTATAGGTGTATGACGCTGGTATTCTTAGGCTCCCCCCTGTTTGAATGGCGTGGACTCATTTTGTATTTCGGCTTTTTGAGGGAAAAGGATCTTTTTTCTTAAAATTCTTGCCGAAATATTTGGTGGTTAAAAATATTTGCTGTACTTTTGCATCGCAATTGAGAGTTGCAGCCTATTGGACGTTTAGCTCAGCTGGTTTAGAGCATCTGCCTTACAAGCAGAGGGTCGGCGGTTCGAATCCGTCAACGTCCACCCTAAGAATTGATATATTGGACGTTTAGCTCAGCTGGTTTAGAGCATCTGCCTTACAAGCAGAGGGTCGGCGGTTCGAATCCGTCAACGTCCACCGAAGATGAACCTGCGCATTGCGTGGGTTATTTTTTTCTCTTTTGGTGTAAAGGCTCGCTGGTAGCCTTTTTTACTTTATTTTGCATAAACTTTATACTCCTAATGAGTGTTTATGGCTAAAAAGTACTATTTTTGTACATTGAAAAACGTTTTTTACAAATAGAATAATGGAACTTGATATTCTGACAGCTATTTCCCCGATTGACGGGCGCTACAGAGGAAAGACGGTGTCTCTTGCCGGCTATTTCTCAGAGTATGCATTGATTAAGTATCGCGTGTTTGTTGAGATTGAGTATTTTATAGCTCTTTGCGAGCTTCCCATTCCTCAACTTCAGAACGTGGATAAAACTCTTTTTCCGAGACTGCGTGAGATATACAAGAATTTCTCCGAGGAGAATGCTTCGCGTGTTAAGTCTATTGAGAAGGTTACAAATCACGATGTAAAGGCTGTTGAGTATTTTATTAAAGAACAGTTTGATGCTATCGGTGGCCTTGATTCGTTTAAGGAGTTTATTCATTTTGGCTTGACATCGCAGGATATCAACAACACTTCAATCCCTTGTTCAATAAAGGATGCTTTGAATGAAGTGTATTATCCCGCTATTGAAGAGCTTATTGCTCAACTTAGAGAGTATGCTGTAGCATGGGAGAATATCCCGATGCTTGCACGTACACATGGTCAGCCGGCATCTCCTACACGTTTGGGTAAGGAGGTGATGGTGTTTGTGTACCGTCTTGAGACTCAGTTGGCCGAACTCAAGAAATGTGTGATTTCAGCCAAGTTCGGTGGTGCTACCGGTAATTTCAACGCGCATCGTGTCGCATATCCGTCAATTGACTGGAAGGCTTTTGCCAACAAGTTTGTTCAGGAGAACCTGGGGCTTCAGCGTGAGCAGTATACAACCCAGATTTCAAACTATGACAACCTTGCTGCATTGTTCGATGCAATGCGTCGTATCAATGTCATTATCATGGATATGGACAAGGATTTCTGGCAGTATATTTCAAACGAGTTCTTCAAACAGAAAATCAAGGCCGGCGAGGTGGGCTCAAGCGCTATGCCACACAAGGTGAATCCTATCGATTTCGAGAACAGCGAGGGTAATCTTGGTATAGCCAATGCAATTCTTGACCACCTGTCAATGAAACTCCCGATTTCGCGCCTGCAGCGTGACCTTACCGATTCAACAGTGCTTCGCAATGTAGGTGTTCCCATGGGTCATATGCTTATTGCAGTAAAGAGTTCTCTTGTAGGTCTTCGTAAATTGCTACTCAATGAGTCTGCAATATATGATGAACTGGACAACTGTTGGAGTGTGTGCGCCGAGGGTATACAGACAATTTTGCGCCGCGAGGCTTACCCTAATCCATATGAGGCTCTCAAAGCTCTTACACGTACCAACGAGGGTATCAATCAGGGTACTTTGCTGCAGTTTATAGAGGGGCTTGATGTTCCCGAGAGTGTAAAAGAGGAGTTGCGTGCGATAACACCGCATACCTATACAGGTTTGTAATGGATATGAATTGGACCGTGAGGTTCGTAAAATATTTTTTTTAGATGAGTAATTATAGAGACAAGCGTCAGGATGGTTTTTCCTCACGCGGAAACAGGGAGAGAGCATCGTTCAATCCCAATTTTGGAAGTGACAACAGATTGAAACAGCGTTCGCGTTTCAATAGAAACTCGGATGAGGCTCCTCAGTATGAGAGAAGTGATCGTGGAAACGGTAACAGGGCGTATGGTCGCGGAAACCGTGACTTTGACGGAGCACGTTCAGGTGAGGAGAGGGGTAACCGTTATGGTGGCGGTTTCAAGCCACGTTATAATAGGGATGCTGCTCAGGGCGCAGAAAGAGGATATCGCCGAGGTGGTCAGAACAGGGAATTCTCTACAACTCCTTATTCTAGTACCGATAATGAGAGAACAGGCAGTAGACCTTATGCCGGCCGTCGCGACAACTATGGTAGCCGCCCTGCACGTAAGGCAAACTATGATCCGAATGCCAAGTATAGTGCCAAGAAACGTATGGCGTATAAGGAGGCTGCTATTGATCCCAATGCACCGGTACGTCTGAACAAGTATCTTGCAAACGCTGGCATATGTTCACGTCGTGAGGCTGACAATTATATTGAGGCCGGTCTTATTGTTGTGAACGGAGAGGTTGTTACAGAGTTGGGTGTAAAGGTGCTTCCAGGTGATGACGTACGTTTCAATGGCGAACGCATCAATCCTGAGAGAAAGGTCTATGTTCTCCTTAACAAGCCAAAGGATTGTGTAACGACAGTCGATGATCCACAGGAACGCAAGACTGTACTTGATTGTCTCAAGGGAATCGGCAAGGAGAGAATTTATCCTGTAGGCCGTCTTGACCGCAATACAACAGGCGTGCTTCTGCTTACAAACGACGGTGATATGGCAGCAAAGCTTACTCACCCCAAATTCATGAAGAAGAAAATTTATCATGTGACATGTGACAAGAATGTTGCAATGTCCGATATGGATCTTCTTGTTAATGGCATTGAACTTGAGGATGGTCCTGTATATGCCGATGAGGTTTCTTACGTAAACGAAGCTGACCGTTCTCAGATAGGTATTGAGATTCACTCAGGCAAGAACCGTATCGTACGTCGTATGCTTGAGCACCTTGGCTATCGTGTAAACAAACTTGACCGTGTGCTTTTTGCCGGACTTACAAAGAAGAACCTGCGACGTGGTGACTGGCGTTACCTTACAGACAAGGAAGTTGCAATGCTCCGCATGGGTGCATACGAATAATAATGAATAAGCCCTGCTGATGGCGGGTATAACAGAATAAATCGATGAAAGCGATAAAACGAACAAGGATTTCCGACCTGCTCAAAAGTGGTCAGGCCGGTGTTGAGGTAAACGTAAGAGGTTGGGTGAGAACACGCCGCAGTAGCAAACAGGTAGCCTTTGTGGCGCTGAACGACGGTTCTACAATCAATAATGTACAGGTTGTTATTGACATTGACAAGTTCGACGAGGAGTTCGTGAAGCAGTTCACCACAGGTGCCTGCCTCAGCGTGAACGGTATGCTCGTTGAGTCTATCGGCGGTGGCCAGTCTGTAGAGATTCAGGCTACAGAGATTGAGTTGCTCGGTGCCTGCGACAGTACCTATCCATTGCAGAAAAAGGGACAGACCATGGAGTTCATGCGCACAGTGGCTCACTTGCGTCCACGTACCAATACCTTTGGTGCAGTGTTCCGCATCCGTCACAACATGGCATATGCCATCCACAAGTTCTTCCATGATAAAGGTTTCTACTATTTCCACACTCCGCTTATTACAGCTTCGGATTGTGAGGGTGCCGGACAGATGTTCCAGGTTACAACAATGAACCTCTATGATCTTAAGAAGGATGAGAACGGTAGCATCATCTACGACAACGATTTCTTTGGCAAGCAGGCAAGCCTTACAGTGTCGGGTCAGCTCGAGGGTGAGTTGGCTGCAACAGCGCTTGGAGCAATATATACTTTCGGTCCTACATTCCGCGCCGAGAACTCGAATACTCCACGTCACCTTGCCGAGTTCTGGATGATTGAGCCAGAGGTTGCCTTCAATGACATCTTTGACAACATGGAACTTGCCGAGGAATTTATCAAATACTGTGTGCAGTGGGCTCTTGACAACTGTATGGAGGATATCACTTTCCTCAACAATATGTTCGACAAGGAACTCATTGAACGTCTGCGTTCAATTGTAAATACCGAGTTCGTGCGCTTGAGCTACACCGACGGTATCAAGATTCTTGAGGATGCTGTTGCTGCAGGCCACAAGTTTGAGTTCCCTGTATATTGGGGTGTTGACCTTGCTTCGGAGCACGAACGTTACCTCGTTGAGACACACTTCAAGCGTCCTGTTATTCTCACAGACTATCCAAAAGATATAAAGGCGTTCTACATGAAGCAGAACGAGGATGGTAAGACTGTACGTGCCATGGATGTACTTTTCCCAAAGATTGGCGAGATTATCGGCGGTTCAGAACGTGAGGCCGACTATGATAAACTTCTCAAGCGTATCGAGGAGATGAATATCCCGATGAAGGATATGTGGTGGTATCTCGATACCCGTCGTTACGGTTCATGCCCTCACTCGGGTTTCGGTCTTGGCTTCGAACGTCTGTTGCTCTTTGTGACAGGTATGTCTAACATACGCGATGTGATACCTTTCCCACGTACTCCGAACAATGCGGAATTCTAAAAACAGGATGTATTGAAAGAGTCCGACCCAAATAACTCTTTTTATTCGACCTCATAACAAAAAGTGGATAACCCAAAGGTAATCGGGTCATCCACTTTTTTTGTGCTAATAAATTCAAAACCATTTTATAGTCTGCAATAAAAATATTATACTCGCGTTATGAAAATAACAAAGAGATTGTAGTATGGATAATAACCATTATTGCATAATTATGGCTGGTGGTCAAGGAACGCGTCTTTGGCCCATGAGCCGCAAGGCTTTCCCCAAACAGTTTCAGGACGTATTGGGGTGTGGCAGAACTCTGTTGCAACTCACCTATGATCGTTATTGCCGTATAATCCCAAAAGAGAATATACTTATTTCTACTCATGTCGACTATGCCGGGATTGTGCGTGAACAGTTGCCAGGTGTGCCTGATGCACAGGTCATACATGAACCTGCATACAGAGGTACTGCGCCAAGTCTCGCGAATCTTGCCTGTCACATACGTTCCTTGAATCCCAATGCGAATATAGTAGTGGCTCAGAGTGACCAGTTGGTGCTTAATGAGGTGAAGTTTGCCGATACCATCTCCCGAGGACTGGAATTTGTGGCCGAGAATAACAAACTGGTAGTAATAGGTATTAAGCCTACATGTCCCGAAACCCGTTATGGTTATATTCAGGTCGATGGTGAACCCGAGGAGGGCCGTTTTTATAAAGTAAGGACTTTTACCGAAAAGCCGCAGTACGAGTTTGCGAAAATCTTCATGGAGAGTGGTGAGTTCTACTGGAATTCGGGGCTTTACATATGGAATGTACAGACAATTATTGATACCATGTCAAAGTTTCTGCCCGAGATGATGCGTATGCTTGAGCAGATATACAATGCTATTCCTGACCGTAACCAGCGTCGTATGCGCGGTTATGAACTGTATACATCGTTCCCCAACGCCTCGCTTGATATGAGTGTGATGGAGAGGGCCGATAATGTGTATCTCCTTACCGGAGATTTCGGTTGGGCCGATATCGGTACTTGGGACACTCTTTACGGTACCCTGCCTAAGGATGGTGACGGCAATGTGACCATCAACTCATCGGTGTTGAAATATGACAGTCATAACAATCTGCTGGCTCTTCCCAAGGGTAAACTCGCGGTCATTCAGGGGGTTGACGATTTGCTTGTGGTGGATTCAGAGAACGTTCTCATGATATGCCGCAAGGAAGATGAAAAGGAGATACGTAAGTTTATCAATGATGCCAAGATGAAACTTGGAGATGAGTTTGCATAATGGTTACCGGCCGGTGCGTGGTGTTAAAAGTTGAGCCTCAGTGTAGGTGGTAATAAGTATAAAGAGTGTGCCCCGCAGGGCACACTCTTTATACTTGTAAGTTAGTTCAATTACTCACAGACCCAACGCATGTCGTGCGCCTTTGTCTTTTCCGGGTCGTATTTGATCCCTTTAACGTCGGGAATCTTTACCTTGTATCTTTTTCTGTTCTTGTTTGTCATTGAAGCACTCCTTATCCATGGGTTTGCCTCATGCAGTTGCAGGTATGTCAGGCCGTGCTTTTTTGCTATGTCGGCCCAACTGGCAACAGTAGTGCTCACCGTAATTGTCTTTAACACAGGTATGGTGGGATACAAGTCCCTTTCTCTAAGGATGAATCCATATGCTCTGGGGTTGCTGAAGATTATCTTTACAGCCAGCAAGCGAAATATATACCGTGATGTCTCGGGTAACAGCACCAGGTCTATTGCCTTTTTCTCTTTCTGCGCAATTACTCTTTTACTTACGTTGGCTTTGCCGGTGTTGTAGCTGGCTGCAACTGTCAGCCAGTCGCCGAACTCTTCGTATGATTCCTTCAGGTATCTGCATGCGGCGACAGTTGCTTTTTCTATGTTGTAGCGTTCATCAACTTCGCCGTTTACTTCAAGTCCATATTCCCTGCCTGTCTTTTCCAAGAATTGCCAGGGGCCGGCTGCACCGGCGTTGGAACGTGCTTCCACGTCGCCATTGCATTCGATTATCATAAGGTACTTGAAATCTTCGGGGATGCCGTTCTCCTTGAGTATGGGCTCCACTATCGGGAATAGACGGTTGGCACGCTTTATCTGCAGCATAGTATTTATGTGTGAGTAGCAGAATGATAACATCTCGCGGTCCATGCGTTCTCTGCGGTCCTGCGGTGTAAGGTCTATCTTTGCTCCTGCAAAAAATGTGCTCTTGGGAATCTCCGGTGAGGTTGTGCTTGTGAATTGTTGTCCATTTTCATCCTTTTCACCGCGGCATTCTGTGCCCGTTGACCCATTGCTTGCCATGCATGGCCGCGCTGCTGATACGGTGATGGCTATCGTTGCGAAAAATATTGTAATTGCCCTTTTGATTGTCATAAAATCTCTCCTTTCCAGATTTATTCGCGAAGATAGTTCAAACCTCTTCAAATATCAACCTTTTTTATTGATTCGCATCGCTTTTTTTTGTTCCTTTGCAAAATATTCAGGAACTTCTCCTGAACTATTTTTTGACAACTTTTATGGCAGAATTTGAAATGATTGCCAAGACCTTTCAAGGTCTTGAGGAGGTTCTTGCAAAAGAACTCGTTGCTTTGGGTGCTAACAATGTGCAGATAGGCCGCCGAATGGTCTCTTTTACCGGAGACAATGAACTCATGTACAAGGCCAATTTCCATTTGAGGACAGCTGTGCGTATCCTGAAACCGTTCATGCACTTCAAGGCATCCGATGCCGATGAGGTATATGAGATTATTAAGGCCATTGATTGGCAACAGTATCTTGATTGTAATTCAACTTTCTCGGTCGATGCTGTAGTCTACAGTGATGTCTTCCGTCACTCCAAGTTTGTGGCATATCGTGTGAAGGATGCCATTGCCGACCATTTCAACGAGAAGTACGGTGAACGTCCCTCGGTACGTTTGAATAACCCCGATCTGATATTCCATATACATATTGCCGGCGAGGATTGTACATTGGCTTTTGACAGTTCTGGAGAGTCGCTGCACCGTCGCGGTTATCGTGTTGAGACCGGTGCTGCACCAATAAACGAGGTGCTCGCAGCCGGAATGATTCTGCTTACAGGCTGGAATGGCGAGTGTGATTTCATTGACCCGATGTGCGGTTCCGGTACTTTGCTTGTTGAAGCTGCTCTCATTGCCCGCAACATTGCTCCCGGTGTATTCCGTCAAGGATATGCTTTTGAGAAGTGGAAGGATTTCGACAGTGAACTGTTCAAATCGATCTATGACGACGATTCAGGCGAACGTGAGTTCAACCACAAGATATACGGTTACGATGTTGAAGGTCGCATGGTTGCTTGCGCAAGACGTAATGTCAAGTCGGCAATGATGAGTGATATCATTGAAATCGAGTGTCGCGATATCAAAGATTTCGTAGAGCCTACAGCTCCTGCCATAATGATCGTGAATCCACCTTATGGCGAACGCCTGCAGCTTGAAAATCTTCTTCAGGTATACAAGGAACTTGGCTCTAGACTGAAGCATGCATTCCAAGGTAACGAGGCTTGGGTAATAAGCAGCAGTTACGACTGCTTTGACCAGATTGGTCTGAAGGCTTCGGCACGTATTCCTCTTTTCAATGGTGACCTTGATTGCGAGTTTCGCAAGTATGAACTATTCTCGGGAAAGTACAAGGGCTTCCGTGACGAGGGCAACGAACTCAAGAAGGATTTTGCCCCACTAAAGCGTAAGTCGCGCCTGACTGGTGCTGACGGAGAGCAGCGTCCTCCACGTTCAAAGGAACGCAAGGATGACGGTTTCTCTTCGGGTATCGAGGATGAATCATTGCGTCGCCGTCGCGAACTTGAGTCATACTTCAGTTCATACAAGAGCAAGCGAAGTGCTGTAGCCCGCAAGCGCAGGGAAGAGGCGCGTCGTGAAGATGATCGTCCGGAGGGTGCTCAGTACTCTCGCCCGGCAAGAGATGGCGGTTATGAAAACCGTGGTAGAGACGGTGCGCGTCGTGAACAGCGTGGCGAGAGAGACGGTAAGCGTACATACGGTCAACGTCCTGCTGCAGACCGTGATTCACGTGGTCGTGGTTCACGTGGGACAAGTAGCCAGCAGCGTGGCGAGAGACGCCCGTTCGATCGTCCTGCCGGTGATTTCAAGCCATTGCGTGGAGGAAAACGTACAAAAAGAGATTAAACCAATACTGAGGCTGACTAAAAAGGTCTTTTTATTCAAGCTCATAACAAACAGTGGATAACCTATTACTTTTGGGGCATCCACGTACAAATATAAAGACTATGAAAATTTTACTTTTAGGTAGTGGAGGCCGCGAACATGCTCTCGCATGGAAAATCGCGCAGAGTCCAAAGGTTGAGAAACTGTTCATTGCACCAGGCAATGCAGGCACAAAGGAGGTTGGTGAGAATGTTGCACTATCTGCGTGCGACTTCGATGCCATTGCTGCGTTTGTGCTCGAGAATGGTGTAAGTATGGTTGTTGTAGGTCCCGAGGATCCGCTTGTAAAGGGTGTGTACGACTATTTCAAGGCCGACAGCCGTTTGCAGCATGTTGCTGTCATCGGTCCGTCAAAGGCTGCTGCCGAACTCGAAGGCAGCAAGAGTTTCGCCAAGGACTTTATGCAGCGTCATTCTATCCCCACCGCAGCATACCGTGCGTTTACTGCTGCCGAAAAGGAGGATGCATACAAGTTCCTTGAGGGGCTCAAGGCTCCTTATGTGCTCAAGGCCGACGGTCTTTGTGCAGGTAAGGGTGTGCTTATATTGCCTACATTGGAAGAGGCAAAGAGCAGCCTTGATGAGATGTTGGATGGAATGTTCGGCGACTCATCGGCAACAGTAGTCATTGAGGAGTTCCTTGATGGTATCGAGTGTTCTGTATTCGTGCTTACAGACGGCAAGGATTATGTGATATTGCCCGAGGCAAAGGACTATAAGCGTGTTGGTGAGGGCAATACGGGTCTGAATACAGGTGGCATGGGCTCAATCTCACCAGTGCCATTTGCGACTGCAGAGTGGATGAAGAAGGTCGAGGACCGCATTATCCGTCCTACAGTCGACGGCCTTGCAAAGGATAACCTGATTTATAAAGGTTTCATTTTCTTTGGTCTCATCAATGTTGATGGTGAGCCGATGGTGATTGAGTACAATGTGCGCATGGGCGATCCAGAGACTGAGTCGGTGATGTTGCGTCTGAAGAGTGACATCGTGGAACTTTTCGAGAAAACAGATGTAGGTACATTGGCTGGTACTACAGTCGAGTTTGATGAGAGGAGTGCCGTGTGTGTGATGCTTGTGTCGGGCGGTTATCCGGAGCATTATGACAAGGGCTTTGAGATTACCGGTTTCGAGGGTGTTGATGAGAGTATATTGTTCCATGCCGGAACTGCCGAGAAGGATGGAAAGGTGGTGACAGCCGGTGGTCGTGTAATAGCTGCTGTATCGTATGGCGCAACACGTGCCGAGGCGCTTGAGAAATCTTTCCGTTCGGCAAATGCGGTTAATTTCGAAAAGAAATATTTTAGAGGAGATATCGGTTTTGACTTATAGCAGAACACTGCAGAGGCGTTTTGTCTCTGGCAGACATACTTCGCTTGTACTGTTGCTGTTGTCTGTCGCAGTATGGTGCATAGGACTATTTATGAATTCCCGGCCTGAGTATATCTGTTGGCCGGGGTATTCATTTTCTCTGCCTGGAGAGATAATTTCAGTAGCAGTACCCTTGCTGTGTTATGTCGCAGTAGGCTTTGTGTTGGTCTCTTTTCATTTGCATGAGAGCCGTATACATTGGCTTGTCCCTTTGTACCTTTTTGTAGTAGCTGTTTCAATGACAATCCATTACGATGTCGTTGCTTCTGTCTCTACATTGTTGTTCATGTTGCTGATGCGTGAACTCTTGGCATCTCAACAGGGAGAAGATGTTGCAGGTTCATTGTTCACATCTTTTGCCTTGTCGGGTCTCCTTTCTTTTCTTTTGCCTCAGTTCCTCTCGCTGTTACCTATGCTATTGGTGTACGTCTTCATTACGAATATGACCGGAATAAAGAATTTCATGGCAGCTATATTGGGTCTGCTGTTGCCGTTCTGGCTCTTCTTCGGGGCAATGTATGTGTGGCCGGGTATTGCAGTGGTTATACCGTCGTGGGGCAGTTTTGTTGCTTCAATGGACCTGGCTGGTGTAGTTGACATAACTCCCTCAAGATTGATTCTCTTGATTACAGAACTTATGGTAATGTTACCTGCCTTTGTTGTTTTTGCACGTTCTTCGGTTCCAAGCAAACCTCAAGTGCGAAGAAAATTCCTTTTCGTTATGGTGGTAAATATCTGGTTACTTCTGTTGTCATGCGTTTCTGCATCAAACTTTGAACTGTTGTATGCGTGGCGCGTGCCTGGTATTGCTGTCATGGCATCATATCTTTTTTCTTTCAGGGCAACACGTTTTTCAAACGTATACTTTATTTTAGTATTTCTCCTTTGGGGGTTAATAGCCGTCTTTAGTGTATGAATGAGCAGATAATAGAGTTTTTCAAGGAATATGGATATTTAGGTATGGGTGCGTCTGCATTCCTTTCCGGAACGGTAGTGCCGGTCGCAAGTGAAGTGCTTCTGGTCTTCTTTCTCAGTACCGGGCTTAACGCTATACTTCTGACGGTTTCTGCAACGATTGGAAACAGTCTTGCAGGGCTTACCTGTTTTCTTGCCGGGTATCTTGCCAAGAAAGAGAAAGTCATGGCATTCTTCCGTATTTCGGACAAGAAGATGAAACGTGCAGACAGGCTTATTGGAAAATATGGACTGTGGACGGCTTTCTTCTCATTTCTGCCGGCTATTGGCGAGGTGTTGCTCATCGCGCTTGGCTTCATGCGTGCCGACAAGACAAAAGTCCTTGTCTACATGACCGTAGGCAAGTTTTTGCGTTACTCAATGATAACGATTTCAGCTGTTGGAGCTGCCCGATTCTTTGGTTTTTGATTTCTTTAGTATGAGGCTGAGGCCTTGATTCCTTCTTCGGTAAGCCGTGCGACAATCCTGTCCAGTTCTTCGCGAGTAGCTTTTAGAAGTCCTTTTTGCGGAGTTTCACGGTCAATGGTATATATCATGACTTCGCGTGGAACTATTTTCTTTACAGCCTCAATCCATGGTGTCACATAGCAGTCGCCGGTGTTGTCCACATTCACTCCATCAACATCTCCTTTGAGGAACATTGTCTGTATGATGACTTTGCCGCGGAATGCTTTCATAGTCTCTATTATTCTTTCAAGGTCATATTTGCTTGTAGGGCGGTCAATGTGCTGAATATATACTTTATCAACAGTATCCAGTTTCAGGATATTGTTGTCGACTTTCTTCAGAGCCTCAAAAACCTCAGGTCTTGTAATCATTGTCGCATTCGATAGCACGCTTACTTTTGCACTGGGGCAATACTTGTTGCGCAGTGCTATTGTATCATCAATAATCCCGTTGAAATGGGGGTGAATTGTAGGCTCACCGTTGCCCGCAAAAGTTATTACATCGGGTAATGCGCCCTGGGATTGCATTTCGGCAAGTTTTTTTTCAAGTGCTGCAGCAACTTCTTCGCGCTTGGGGACAGATGTCTTTGGACGATGGTCCCTGTTGAAGCCGCATTCGCAGTACAGGCAGTCGAATGTGCATATCTTTCCGTCGCCGGGTAGCAGGTTTACTCCCAAAGAGATGCCAAGACGGCGGCTTTTAATAGGGCCGAATATGGGTGATGGGAATATTATTGTAGGCATATCATCTGTTTTTGTTATCGTTAAGTTTCCGGTGTCAGCCTGTCGTGCACCATGCGGCTCATGTACTGTTGTATAATGGCTTTGAGTTTCTGTTCCATTTTCTCCTGAACATCTGTGGTGCCAATAATGTTCTCTTTCATGAGCCTGTCATTGCGTATATTGTACATGGCCGTGCTCTTGTCTTTCTCACCGTCGAACTGCAACAGGTACTCGCCTTCGTAGTACTGATATACTCCGTTTGTGTAGTTAACGGCATAACTTTCATTAGGAGTTGCCGATATCAGGCTCTTACCGAATGCAATGAATTCCTTGTCGTATCCCACAAACTCGAGAACTGTCGGCATAATGTCAATCTGCTGTGCAATGAGTGTGTCATCAATGCCCGGAGTGAACGGCTCTTCTCCGCCCGGAAGGAAGAATATTATAGGTACTTCAAACATACCAGATGTAGTCTTGTACTCTTCAGAGTTATTGCGGTTCGTGTGGTCTGCTGTAATCACAAAAAGTGTATTCTTGTACCATGTCTGTTTTTCAGCGTACTCAAAGAAACGGCTCAAAGCGTGGTCGGTATATTGTGCACATTTAAGGAACGGCTCCTCACTGTCCCTGAATACTGAAGAGAAGTCATCGGGTATTCTGAAGGGGTGGTGCGATGATGCTGTGAACACTGATGTTACAAAAGGTTCCTCCATGTTGTCCATGCACTCGGCGTAATACTGCAGGAACGGTTCGTCCCAGATTGCCCAGGTGCCGTCAAAATCATCTTTCCCGTTATGGTCGGGGCTTGCGCAATATTCGTCCATGCCATAGTACTCCTGAAAACCTGTTGCTTTGGCAAAAGCCTGGAAACCCATTGAACCGTTAGGCGCACCATGGAAGAACGCGCTGTTGTAGCCTGTCTTTATCAATTCACCGGCTATGCCGCTTACGTTGTTGAGTGATGCGTCCGCAACAAAGAACGGCTCTACAAACATCGGTATACTCGACAGTACCGACGGCATTCCGTCAATGCTCTTCTTGCCGTTGCCATAGGAGTAACGATAGCTCTTGCTCCTCTTTATAAGTGAATCGAGGAAAGGTGTGGGTGAGCCTTCGCTACGCGGGTTATATGCGCCAATATATTCCTTACCGAAACTCTCTACAATCAATATTACCACGTTCTTTCTGCTTGTGCTGCTATCTGTGGCAAACTGCTGTCGCGGATCATATATGGATACAAGTTCCTCTTCTTCAAAGTAGAGTTTCTCAGTAAATGGTTCCTTGCCTGCTGTACGTATTATTGTAAAAGGCGTGTTCAGCACAATTGCAGCCTCGTTAGGAGAAGATACGTATTGGTTGGCATTGCTGAGTGTGATTGGGCGTATTTCGCGTCCGATACCGCCCCTGATGCCAAAAATCAGAAGAGGTGCACTCACAAGCAGCAGTGAAACATGCCACAGGTAGTAGCTTTTTAGATTTTTCCTATCTTTGATTGCGGGGGTATACAGCCTGTATATCAGCCATATCAATGCAACGCCAATTATTGCCAGCCACCAATGGTTGACAACTTCCGTTCCTATAACAGTTGTGAGATTGCTTTCATTGCTGAATTCAGAGAACACACTCCATGTGGTTCTGCGTCCGGTATAAGGCACATACACACAGTCGCAGAGGTTGGCGACGACTCCTATGGTATTGGGAATGATGAAACTCCACTTTGTCACAGCCTGCATTGCTTTTCCCTCTTTGTTGTGAAGGGGAAAGAGTAGGCATACGATGTAAAGAATATTGAGATAGCATACAGCCGATGTATCGAACAGCAATGCTCCCTTTGTCATAGACCATAGTTCGTTGTTCTGCAGTGTATCTACATACAATTCTCTATTGACTACTATGAATATCAGACGGCATACAATCAATATTGTATATGCCAGCGCTATGTTACATACAAGTGCAAAAAGTATGTTTCTTGCTTTGTTTTCTCTTCTCATAGTCCAATGATTTCAATATGCAAATTTAAGTTTTTTTGTTTATCCGCATGGATACTTTCTATATTTTATTGATTCGGTAACTCGTTTTCTGCAAATTGTACTATTTTTGCATGTATTAACACACTAATAATCAAATGAGCCATGATTAAGAATCAGATTAAGATTGGATTCCTATATTGCGTTTTCCTTTCAGTAATGCTTTTTGCAACGTTTGTTGTAATGCTTGTGAGAATGCCATTATTTACAGTCATGGACTTCTCGGGATGGCTCTATTTTTTGCCGGCAGCCTTTTCGCAGGCTGTAATTTTTGCCTTGTTGCCATTTGTGCTCTCTTTGCCGTTTCTGTTCATTGCTCGTGGATGCCTTTATTCCAAAGCAATGGTCTTGCTTTCTACAATACTGTTGCTGTTCTTTATTGTAGATGCAATGATATATTCACTTTACCGTTTTCATATAAACGGCTTTGTCATTGATATGCTTTTCGGTGGTGCTGCTGGCGATATTTTTCAATTTGACTTGATGCTTTATCTGAAGATTGGTGCAGCACTTGTTTTTCTTGTTGTGTTGATGAGTCTTGTGTGGATGCTGTGTAAGTTTACATTTAATAAGAAAGGGTATGTAGCGGCATGGCCAATTTCGGTGACTTTTATTGTAATACTGCTCTTTGCCCATCTGTTTCATGCATATGCGGCTGTCGTGAAAATACCGACAGTCATACGCAGCGCTGCAATAATTCCATATAATATGCCTTTGACGGCTAACCGTTTGATGGTAAAACTGGGTGTCGTCTCTAAGGAGACAATGACAAGAAATTTTGGAGGAGGTTCCGTCTCGGGTATAAAATATCCCATAAATCCTTTAGTAGTCAATGCCGATTCGGTTCAGAAGAACATTGTATTGATTCTTGTCGATTCGTGGAATGTGCGTGCATGGCGAGAAGATGTTACTCCGAACTTATGGAATTTCTCAAAAGAATGTACTAACTACGAGAATCATTTAAGTAGCAGTAACGGTACAACGGGTAGTGTCATAGGAATGTTCTATGGCTTGCCATCGCGTTATAAAAAAGATCTTGATGTGTCAGGAATACAGCCGTTGCTTGTTGAGCAGATGTTGTCAAACGGGTATGATGTCAAGCCTTTTGCAAGTGCCTCATTGGTGCATCCTCCATTCGGACGCATGCTCTTCTCGGATATCTCGAATTTGCGTATAGAGTCTAAGGGTGCTACTGTGTATGACCGTGACTGTGAGATTACAGCAGAGTTTATTGATTATATTAATGAAGAACCCAAACAGCCTTTCTTCGCATTTCTATTCTACGATCTTGCTCATGGATGTCAGATGCCGGCAGAACGTAACAAGCCTTTTGAACCGGCATGGGACTATGTAGATTATCTGGCACTGAATAATGATACTGATCCTACTCCATATTGGAATCTCTATCTTAATTCTTTGCATAATATCGATTCGTTGGCGGGATGTGTGCTTGATGAACTGAAGGCTAAAGATATGCTCCGTAATACGGTGGTTATCATAACCGGCGATCATGGGCAGGAATTTAATGAAAATAAAAAGAATTACTGGGGACATAACAGTAATTTCTCGCCAGTACAGTTGCGTGTGCCGTTCTGTATATATGATGCAGACAAGGAGGTCAAGAAATACAGACATCGTACCACCCACTACGATTTTTCCGCGACTTTGATGAAGGAGTATCTTGGAGTGAAGAATCCGGTAGAGGATTTAGGTATAGGTTTTATGATGGATGATGACCGAAATAGAGATTGGCATATAGTTGGTGACGATATCAATTATGCCTTCATTATGGATAAGGAAATGAATATTCTTGAGAATAACTATGCTGGATATATAGAGGTCTGGGACAGTTTGATGACCCCGATGTATAATTACAAGTATGATGTTGAGAAACTCAACTCAAAGGTATTGGAACTTACCCGCTTCTATGAATGATTAAATGACATGAGGGTGACTCAAAAGTCATTTTATAAAGAGAACCACCCCTGTCAGAGCATATTCTGACAGGGGTAGCTTGTTCTAAAAGTGGGCTTTTGGGTCAGCCTCATTATTACATGAGTTCCTTTCTTATAATTTCTTTATCCCGTAAGGTGTCTCGATGATGCCGCTTTTTTTCGTTGCGCGACGTATGGCTTTATTCTTGTCAATAGAGTCTTTTGTCTTATAGGGGCGCTTGTGGTCAAGGTGGAGGGCTATGGCGCTGTAACGTATCTGTTTTGTCTTGACGCCCTTATTTACAAGTCTGAGCCCGAACTCACGGTCCTGTCCGCCGTACTGCATTTCCTCATTGTAACCGTTGATTTCAAGCATGTCGCTTCTCCAACCCGATGCGTTGCAGCCGTTCCATGTTGCTCCGGCTGTGGTGATGTGGTTCATCAATCTTGTGAACCATCTCCATGTCGAAAGTTTAGTACACTTGAAAGAACGCTTGAGTCCCTGTTTGCGCAACCATGAATAGCTGAATGCGCGTTCACTCTTTATATCGTCATGGCTAATCAGCTTGCTTATGTCCATGGGCAACTTGAAGTATCCGCCCGAGAGCATATATCCTTTTTTCGCATATCTGACATGTGTCTCAATGAAATCCTTGCGGGGAATGCAGTCCTGGTCGGTGAATATCAGATAATCGGCAGTTGCTGCAACCAATGCCTTGTTAAGGATGCGTGACTTCTGGAAGCCCTCATCGGGTTGCCATACGTGATTAATGGGAAGCTTGTCCCTGAAACTGTCTATCAGTTGTCGGGTCTCTTCGCGTGAACCGTCATCTGCAATCACTATCTCATCGGCGGGGCATGTCTGGTACATGTAGCCCCAGAGAACTTTTTCCAACCAAACGGGGCTGTTGTATGTCGAAATTACAACGCCTACTGTAAAATCTTTCTGTTTCATGATATATGCCGTGTTTTTCGGTTTGCTATTTGTTGAAGAAGTCTGTGTATGTTGTCTGCAGTATGGCTTTTCCTCTCTTCAGACGTTCTTCTCCGCCCTTGGCGGGCTCATTGTGTATTACCTTGTGGCTGTCCAGGTTGTAGATGGTAATACCTGTGGAATCAATGAAGGAGAATCCGTTGTTGAAGCAGTGGTATGCAAACGGGTAGTCATATTCGGGCGAAAGGATGTTTCTGCTGAACGTGAACTCATCTGCCGGCAATTGCATCTGAGCAAGCAGTGTTGCCACAAAGTCGGTCTGGTTGCATAGCTTGTCAATGCGTTTTCTCTCCTTTACTGCGCCTCCGGCAAGCAGGAACGGAATGTGATTCCGGTTTCTGTCAGTCTGGCTTGATTCTTTAGGATAGCGGGCAAGGGTGTGGTCGCTTATGCAGATGATGAGGGTGTTTGCCCATATGTCGGTATTCTTCAACCTTGATATGAATTTGCCGAGTTCCTCATCGGTGAAGGCAAAAGAATTTGCAATCTCATCATCGTTTATGCGGTTGTATGGCACTGTCCATGGTTCGTGGCTGCTCAGTGTAAGGAATGTAATGTGCCAAGGTGTCTCATCCTTCTGCTCCATGACAACGTCGTACAGCCTGTCGAATGTGACATCATCGCCGGCGCCCCAACGGTGTGTAGCGCGTTCTGCCTGGCTGAAATCCTTGTCGGCAATGGCGCGTCCGTAGCCGGTGGAGTAGAAGTATCCCTTCATGTTGGTGAAGTTGATGTCTCCTCCGTAAAGGAAAGTATTATTGTATCCTACCTTTGCCAATGATGAGGCCAACGATGGCAACTTCTGGCTTTTGGTAGTTACTTTCATTACCGAGGTCTTCGGGAACGAGGGGTATCCACTCAGTATTGATATGAGTCCACGGTCGGTGCGGTAACTGTTCGCATGGCAACCGGTAAACAGTACGCCTTCCTGTGCAAGGTCCTTGATGTTCGGTGTTATGTTCTCCATGCCGCCTAACTCTTCGATGAACACGCTGCTCATGCCTTCAAGGACTATCGTTATTATATTGGGCCTGGTGTTGTTAAGCAAAGTGTCGGTAATGGCTTCGCGCTTGGGGTACAGACCGTTGAAAATTCCATGTCTCTCTTCCTCTTCAAAGAAACTGTATTCTTTTGTAAAATCTTCCATGTTGATGAAAGAGTAGAGGAAACTGAAAGTGGGGTTGACAGCTGCGTAGTTCAGGTCGTTCCTGTCGCTGAAATATACCGTTCCAATGTTGTTGGTCGATTCGGAGACGCCTCCTCTGATTCCAAGGAACATGATACCTCCTATAAGAATCTGGCATGCAAGGATTACCCATCTGTTGTTAAATGTAGACTTGATACTCTTATCCGGATATGGCAGTTCTGTAACGCTGGCAAACTTCAATATGCGGTACATGCTGTATGTTCCTGTTGTAAGTAGCATGACAAGGAGTCCCAAGTGCCAAATCTCTACGCTGGCAAAGGCGTTGGCGGGTGAGTCAAGATACATGAGTACCGATGCGTCGAGTTTGAATCCCCAATAAGGATACAGGGATATATCGGCCAGGAATGCCAGAACAAACAGGAATGATGTCATGCCGTTATATATGGCAAGGAACCTGCTCAGTGGGAATTTTATGAAAAGTGTGACAATGGCAAGCAGCAACGGAATCGCTGTGAAGTATCCTGCCACGGCGAAGTCGTGCCGGAGCCCGTAGTAGAGAACATTCAGGCAGTCAAATGCGGAGAATGGCTCCTCTCCGCCGCTGGCAAAAAGGAAAATCGCTTTGTACACCGCCGATACTGCAACCAAAGAGAAATAGTATCGTGCAATGAATAGAATTCTCTCTTTCATGATTCTGTGTCTATGCTGTTTTTTGTTTCATTCCCTATTTGCGGCCGAAGTCGGCCGGAATCTCCCCCCATTCACTTGTTTCCCATTTGAGCAATGTCGTCGAGAAATTGTTCTGCTTGAGCCACTTCTCGGCTCTGTCGATGTAACCGAACAGTTCCTCGCTGGCTGCATCGCGCGGCAGTTTTGTCTTGCATTTCTTCTGTTTCACCCAAAGAAGTGCATTGTGACTGTCGGAGTATATAGGCATCTCAATCCCTTTCTGCTTGAGAAGGGCAAGCCCGTGTACAATGGCAAGGAACTCACCAATGTTGTTGGTGCCGTACATGGGACCGAAATGGAATATCTCCTCACCTGTCGCAATGTATACTCCGCGGTATTCCATCTGTCCGGGATTGCCGCTACATGCTGCATCAACCGCCAGGGCTGCCTTGATGACATTTTGTGGCAGCCCTTTTGGTACACTCTTCTCTTTGGCCTTTCCGCCGATGTAGCCGTATGGCGATGACGAATAGGCTTTCTCGGCCTCTGCAAGTGAGTCAAAGGACTTGTAAAGGGCCTGTTTGACCCCCTTTATCTGCGCTTCGCACTCCTTCCAACTGCTGTAGATGCCCGGTTCGACACCGTTCCATACAACGTAATAGCGTTTCTTTGCCATGAGAATACTGGGTTTACATTCTTTCAGGAACCTCGATTCCCAGAATATTCATAGCAGTCTTTATTACCTTTCCCACGTTGCGTGTAAGAAGCACGCGGAATGCCTTTACATTCTCGTTCTCCTCGCGCAAGATGCTGAAATCGTGGTAGAACTGGTTGTACTCCTTTGCAAGTTCGTATGTGTAGTTTGCGATTCCCGATGGAGAGTAGTCAGTGCCTGCCTGGCGTATTACTGTGGGGAACTCGTTGAGCATTCGTATAATAGAGCACTCTTTCTCGCTGATGCTTGCAGGCGCGTCAGTACTCTCCACGTTTACTCCAGCTTCGGCAGCCTTGCGTTCGATTGAACGTGTACGTGCATAGGTGTACTGGATGAATGGTCCTGTGTTGCCGTTGAAATCGATAGACTCCTTGGGATTGAACAGCATGTTCTTGCGTGCATCGACCTTCAGCATGAAATACTTCAACGCGCCAAGTCCGATGATACGGTTTATTTCGGCCTTTTCATCGGCAGAAAGGTCGTTCAGTTTGCCACCCAACTCCTCCGATGTCTCGCGTGCTGTGTTAATCATCTCATCCATCAAGTCGTCAGCGTCTACGACTGTACCCTCGCGGCTCTTCATCTTGCCCTCAGGTAGCTCGACCATTCCGTATGAGAAGTGCACGAGGCCCTTGCCCCAAGAGAAGCCCAGACGGTCGAGCAACAGAGAGAGGACCTGGAAATGGTAGTTCTGCTCGTTGCCTACAACATATACCATCTTGTCGATAGGGTAGTCGCGGAAACGCAGCTGTGCTGTACCGATATCCTGTGTCATGTATACCGATGTGCCGTCGCTACGGAGCAGGAGTTTCTCATCCAGTCCCTCTTTGGTCAGGTCTGCCCATACAGAACCATCTTCCCTGCGGTAGAACTTTCCTTCCTCCAATCCGCCAAGAACGGTCTCCTTACCAATGAGGTATGTGTCACTCTCGTAATAAATCTTGTCAAAATCAACACCCAGGCGTTTGTATGTCTCGTCAAAGCCCTCATATACCCAGTTGTTCATCTTCTCCCACAAAGCGCGGACCTCCTTGTCGCCGGCTTCCCATTTTACGAGCATTTCGCGTGCTTCAGCCATGAGTGGTGAAGCTGCTTCGGCCTCCTCTTTGCTCATTCCCTTTTCCATCAGTTCGGCGAGCTCGGCCTTGTAATGCTTGTCAAAAGCAACGTAGTAGTCGCCGATGAGGTGGTCGCCCTTTTTGCCGATGCTCTCAGGTGTAGCGCCTTCGCCCCACTTCTGCCATGCAAGCATTGACTTGCAGATGTGTATGCCTCGGTCATTCACGATGTTTGTCTTTACCACACGGTTTCCGTTTGCCGCGATTATGTTTGAGAGGGCATATCCAAGAAGGTTGTTACGTATGTGTCCCAGGTGAAGGGGCTTGTTGGTGTTGGGAGATGAGTACTCGACCATCACCAGAGGCGATTTCTCATCAGCGGCAACAGTACCCCATTTCTCGGTCTTGTCAATGTTGCCGAGCAAGTCAATCCAGTAACCTGTTGAGATTGAAAGGTTCAGGAATCCCTTCACTACATTGAACGCCGAAATTACGGGCTGGTTCTCCTTCAGGAACTCGCCGATCTCCTGTGCGGTTTCTTCGGGGCGCTTCTTTGAAAGTGCAAGGAACGGGAATACTACAACGGTGAAATCTCCCTCAAATTCTTTGCGTGTCTTCTGGAGCTGAATCTTGTCAGCGTCGATCTCTGCACCATAAAGGCTCTTTACGGCCTCGGCTACACTCTTTACTACAGTTGTTTCAATACTCATATCTCGTTTGTTTTTTGTTTTAATTCTCGTGCGCGTGTTATTAATCATGCAAAGATAATAAATATTATCGCAAGCATGTGGAATTTTTCTCCCTAAAGTGTTTATAAAGTTTAAACTTCTGCTTTTGGTGTCATTTCGCAGACACAAAAAGCTTATTTTGTATTATCTTTGCGCAATTCCAAAACAAATTTCCAATAATCATGGATAAAATTCCTGTAGTGACCAAAAATCTTATCGCAATAAATATTCTGATGGCTGTTGCCTCATATGTGCTTGCGGAGAGATTCGGTATAGATCTGAAAGATTATCTTGGACTGCATTTTTTCATGTCCGAGAATTTCATGCCTCACCAGCTTGTCACATATATGTTCATGCATGGTGGCCTGTCGCATGTTTTCTTTAATATGTTTGCCCTTTTCATGTTCGGGCGTACTCTGGAGTATGTGTGGGGGGCAAAACGTTTTCTGTTCTACTATCTTCTGGCCGGCGTGGGCGCGGCTCTTGTCCAGGAGGCTGTGGGGGCAATGCGTTTCTTCTCTATGGCGGCAACTCTTGCTCCTGGTGATGTGTCGACAGTTGTTAATGAGGGTTATGCAGCTCTTCAACAGGGTATGAATTTTGTCAATCCGTCATTGGCGGAACTCAATATTGTGTTGAATTCGACTACCGTCGGTGCTTCGGGCGCAGTGTATGCAATACTGCTTGGTTTCGGCATGCTCTTTCCGAATGACAGGCTTTTTATATTCCCGTTGCCTGTTCCAATCAAGGCGAAATATTTTGTGATTGGTTACGCATTGATTGAGTTGTATATGGGAACGGCCGGTTCCCCCGATGGAGTGGCGCATTTTGCTCACCTTGGAGGTATGCTGTTTGGCTTTATATTGATTGTTGTCTGGCGTAAAAAGAAAAAGATTGGTGGGCCGTATGTTTAAGAATTTTTACTTGAAATACATAAAGGGGGATGTTGTCGCAAAGTTTATTTTTGCCAACGTGCTTGTGTATGTTTTCCTTCTTTTTATCGGAACTTTTTCGAAATTGTTCAATTTTCCAGGCATGGCCGTTGCGGTCAGGTCTGTCTTGGAACTTCCGGCTTCGCTTTGGAGGTTGGCGTTATATCCATGGACGCTGTTTACCTATATGTTTATACATGGGGGGGCATGGCATCTGTTGTGGAATATGCTTGCTTTGTATGGTTTCGGTAGGATATTCCTTAACTTCTTTTCTGTCAGGCAATTCGTGTGGTATTATATACTTGGCGGGTTGTCGGGGGCATTGTTCTATGTTGCGGCATACAATGTGTTTCCCGGATTTAATGAAGGACTCTTGTCTGGCTCTTGTCTGGTAGGCTCTTCGGCAGCTGTTGTCTCAATCATTGTGGCTACGGCTGTGCGTTCTCCGCAGTACAGGATAAATCTGTTTCTCGTTGGTAGTATCAGGCTTTCTACACTTGCGCTTGTGGCTGTTGTCATATCGCTGCTGATGCTCTCCGGCGATAATGCCGGAGGTAATTTTGCTCATCTTGGAGGTGCCTTTGCCGGTTGGCTTCTTGCACTGATGCTTGGTAGGGGTGTGGATGTCATACAGCAAATATACAAGCCATTTGAATGGTTTGCTTCTCTGTTCAGGAAAACTCCCAGGAAGAAGGGCAAGTTTACTTATGTAAAAAGTGAGAGAAGTGCTGATTATGAGTATAATGCGCGTAAGAGAGCCGATGAGGCCGAGGTGGATAGGATTCTTGAAAAAATCAAGCAGGGTGGCTATGCCTCGCTGAGTGACGAAGAGAAAAAACGCCTTTTCGAGGCTTCTTCAAAATAACATTACTTTTGTATTGTCAATTTGGTTAAAGCGGGCGGTAAAAGCCCGCTTTTTGTCATTATATATTAAAGAAAATGCCTAAACTTCTAATTTATTAAGAAAAAAGCGCTATATTTGCGCGATTTTATAAATACGGAACAATAAATCATATAAAATTTTATAAAAATGCAGAACAAAGGATTTGTAAAAGTTTTTGCGGCACTGCTTACTTTGGTGTGCTTGTTTTACATGTCTTTCTCGGTTGTGTCAAGCAATCACATGAGCAAGGCAAAGGAAGACCCTATGGGTCAGCAGCACTACCTCGATTCCATGAAGAACGAGAACGTTTGGCTTGGATATACCCTGAAGGAGTGCCAGGAGTTGGAAATTGGTCTTGGACTTGATCTCAAGGGTGGTATGAGTGTCACAATGGAGGTTTCTGTTCCAGACATTGTGTCAACACTTGCAGGCAGCAACAAGGAAACTGTCGCTTTCAAACAGGCTTTCGAGGCTGCAAAGGAGGAGACTGGTGCCGAGGGTGATTTCATTGCAGCGTTCATCAAGCATTACAATGCTCAGGAGAACGCAGGTAAGGTGGCTGTTGTCTTCTCTTCAGGTATGCTGAGTGAGAAAATCAACATGCAGTCAGATGATGAGGCTGTAGATGCAGCACTCAGAGCTGAGGTAAAGGCTGCTCTTGACAATTCATTCAACGTATTGCGTTCACGTATTGACCGTTTTGGTGTCGTACAGCCCAATATGCAGTCAGTAGAGGGTGCTAGACCCCGTATTCTGATTGAACTTCCTGGCGTGACTGACAAGGATCGTGTCACAAACCTCTTGAAGAGATCTTCGAACCTGCAGTTCTGGGAGACTTACAGCGCAAATGAAATCTATGGTCAGGTAATTCCTGTTCTTACAGAATTGCATGAGACTCTTGTTGCCGAGGAGGCAGCTCCTCTGTTCCCGGCTTTGAGTGTACAGCAGGGACGTAATGCCGTTGTAGGTTATGCGCATGCAAAGGATACAGCAATTGTGAACAATGCTATTGCCTTAGCATTTGCCGATCAGAGTTTCCTCAAGGAGGAAATCTGTTTCGCTTGGAGTGTCGCTTCAATCAAGGGCGATGATTCAATCTACGAACTTTATGCACTGAAGGCTTCGGACAAGGCTACTGCTGCAATGGAGGGTAATGTCATTGAGGATGCAAAAGCCGAGTTTACCCAGATGGGCGGTCAGCCTTGCGTGACAATGAAGATGACTGCCGAGGCTGGTCGTCAGTGGGCACAGCTTACTGCTGCAAACAGAGGCAACTCTATTGCAATTGTACTTGACGGATGCGTATACAGTGCTCCTAACGTACAGGATGAGATTACAGGTGGACGTTCTGAGATTACCGGTGACTTTACAATCGAGGAGACTCAGGACTTGGCAAACGTGCTCCGTTCTGGTAAGATGTCTGCGCCAATGCACATTGTCGACAGCTACGTCGTAGGTCCTACACTCGGTGAGCAGTCAATCCAGCAGGGTCTTATCTCGTTCTTAGTAGCATTTGTACTTCTTATGATTTACATGTGCGCGATGTATGGCATTATCCCCGGTTCTGTTGCAAATATTGCGCTTCTCTTGAACCTCTTCTTTACAATGGGTATCCTTGCATCATTCCAGGCTGCACTTACAATGTCGGGTATCGCAGGTATCGTGCTTACATTGGGTATGGCTGTCGATGCAAACGTGCTTATCTATGAACGTGCCAAGGAGGAACTTGCTGCAGGCAAGAACGTGCGCATGGCGCTTTCTGACGGTTACAAGAACGCATTCTCTGCAATCTTCGACTCTAACTTCACTTCTATCATCACTGGTGTTATCCTGTTTAACTTCGGTACAGGTCCAATCAAGGGCTTTGCTACAACATTGATTATCGGTCTTCTCTGCTCATTCTTTACAGCAGTGTTTGTTACACGTGTCATCTATGAGTACTTCATGAGCCGCGACAAGTGGTTGGGCTTGACCTTTACTACAAAGTTGTCACGAAACCTTATGAAGGATACTGCGTATAACTTCATCAAGTCTTCAAAGGTAACAGCTGTTGTGTTTGCTGTTCTTGCAGTGGTTATGGTAGGTTCATTCGCATTCCGTGGCCTGCAGCAGAGCATCGACTTCACTGGTGGACGTAACTTTGTTGTTCAGTTCGAGAAGGAGGTTGAACCTGAGGATGTACGTGCACTGCTTAAAGAGAAGATTACAAATGACAACGTACAGGTCATTGCCTTGGGTACTGACGGCAAGACAGTCCGCGTGTCAACCAACTACATGATTGATGATACACAGAACGATGCTGACAGCCAGATCGAGGAATTCCTCTATGCTGCTTTCACAGAGGGTGGTCTTATCGACCCAGCATCTGTAAGCCTTGCAACATTCCGCGATATTGAGAACAGGGACGGTGGTTCAATCATCAGTTCTCAGAAGGTTGGTCCAAGTATCGCTTCAGATATCCGCGATTCTGCGATTATTTCAGTGATTCTTGCCCTTATCGCAATCTTCCTTTACATTCTTGTACGCTTCCGTAATGTAGCATACAGTATCGGTTCTATCGTAGCGTTGTCTTTCGACGTGCTGATGATTATCGGCTGCTACTCTCTGTTGCATGGTATCCTGCCAATGTCGCTTGAGATTGACCAGACATTCATCGGTGCTATCCTGACCGCTATCGGTTACTCAATCAATGACAAGGTGGTTGTGTTCGACCGTGTACGCGAGTTCACCGGTCTCTATCCAAAGCGTCCTAAGTATGAGTTGTTCAACGGTTCTTTGAATACTACACTTGCACGTACAATCAATACATCAGTCAGCACTTTGATAGTTCTGTTGTGTATCTTTGTACTCGGTGGTGACAGCATCCGTAGCTTCTCATTCGCAATGATTCTGGGAGTTGTATTCGGTACAATCTCTTCACTCTTCATTGCGGCTCCGGTTGCTTACGCTTTCCTCAAGAAGAACTAAGAGATTCTTTACATAAACAAAGGACCTTGCAACTGAAGTGAACCCCAAAGTTTGGACAAAAAACTTTGGGGTTTATTTTATGCGTAAGAAACACGATCACCAAGCATTGCTCAAATACATGCATATGCTTGAAGATGGATATTCCATCAAACATATCGAAGACAATTATGGTATTTGCAACACAAGATTGAGCAAATTATGGTTATTGTATCAGAAGGAAGGTACAAAAGTACTACATCGTCAAGCGTACACTCGTTCAAATGGCGAGTTCAGACGCAAGGTTGTATTGGATATTGAAAATAATGGCATATCTTTGGTGCAGGCCTCGATAAAGTACGGAGTAAGTGCCTCTCGTTTATCGGTGTGGTTAAGAACCGCACGTGAGCAAGGCATTGACGCTCTGTTGATAACTAGGAAACGAGGCTGTCCAAAAGGTATGGGAAGACCAAAGAAGGTACAGAAGCCCGAAACAGAGCTTGAACGTCTGCGCAGGGAGGTGCAGGAACTAAAGACGGAGAATGCGCTGCTAAAAAAAGTCAAAGTCTTAGTCGAGG
>JAZQZM010000020.1:0-1793 GCA_045634085.1 Bacteroidaceae bacterium | reverse complement strand
ACCGCCCTCGAAGTTGAATACTGAGTCATCGTCCCAACCGTGCTCGTCGTCACCGATGAGCATACGCTTTGGATCGGTAGAAAGAGTTGTCTTACCTGTACCTGACAAACCGAAGAAGATAGCTGTCTCGCCCTTCTCGTTTGTGTTGGCTGAGCAGTGCATTGAAGCGATGCCCTGGAGTGGGAGGTAGTAGTTCATCATTGAGAACATACCCTTCTTCATCTCACCACCATACCATGTGTTGAGGATGATCTGCTCCTTTGATGTAAGGTTGAATACAACTGCTGTCTCTGAGTTCAAACCGAGCTCCTTGTAGTTCTCGACTGCTGCCTTAGAAGCGTTGTAAACTACGAAGTCGGGCTCACCGAATGCTGCGAGCTCCTCAGCTGTAGGACGGATGAACATATTTGTTACGAAGTGAGCCTGCCAAGCTACCTCCATGATGAAACGTACCTTAAGACGTGTAGCAGGGTTAGCACCGCAGAATGCGTCAACAACGAACAGCTTCTTGTTAGAGAGCTCCTTAGTAGCAATCTCCTTCAAAACGTTCCATGCCTCAGTTGTAACAGGCTTGTTGTCGTTCTTGTACTCCTCTGATGTCCACCATACAGTGTTCTCAGAAGTTGCGTCCTTAACGATGAACTTGTCCTTAGGTGAACGACCTGTGTAAACACCTGTCATTACGTTAACTGCGCCAAGTTCTGTAACCTGACCAACCTCAAAACCCTCAAGACCGGCCTTTGTCTCCTCAGCGAAGGGAACATCGTAAGATGGGTTGTGTAGCACCTCTACAGCGCCGTTGATACCATACTTGGTAAGATCTAATGTTGCCATAATTATTAAAAATGAATTGTTGATTAATATTTCCTTTTCAAATCACTGTCGAACTGCGTATGTCCCCTTTGCGGAACTTGCCGAAGTTCTCCAAGTGCAAATATATACTATTTTATTTAATCTCTAAAGTTAATTAAAGAAATTTTTCTTTAATTGCCGCAAAAAAAGCAGAAAAAGCCGATTTTTAGCATTTTTTTACATAAAAAAGAACCACTTTTTTGGTTTGAAGGGCAAAAAAGGGCAATAAAGCCGGCAGGGCCATTAAGGCCGATGACTTGCGGACACGCTGCTTTTTTGTCTGTTGGCTAATCCCTTATAAAGACTCCTCGCCACATCCCTTGGTGGGGTGTGGCGAGAAAGGTGTAATATCAAGTCTGAATCAGTTCTTTGTGCTGTTCTTCTTTATGAAATCGATGATTTCGCTTATGTAGCCGAATGCCATTCCTACAACTGTGTCGGCTGCGCCGTAGTACACTGCAACCTTGTCGCCGTCGTTGAGTGCCGCACATGGGAACACTACGTTGGGCACGTCACCGGCAAGTTCGTACGGTGCTGCAGGGGCAAGCAGGTAGGGCTTGGTGCGGTAGAGAACCTTTGAGGGGTCTTCCTTGTCGAGCAGTGCCGCGCCCATTGAGTAACGGAAACCGTTGCATGTGGTTATTACACCATGGTAGAACAGCAACCAGCCCTCATCGGTGAGGATGGGCACTGAACCGGCGCCAATCTTGGTGCATTGCCATGCACTCTCGGGGAACGGTGTCACTTTCATCACGCAGCGGTGCTCGCCCCAGTACTTCATGTCGGGGCTGTAGCTGATGTAGATGTCGCCGAACGGAGTGTGGCCGTTGTCGCTTGGGCGGCTCAGCATAGCGTACTTGCCGTTGATTTTCTGGGGGAACAGTACTCCGTTACGGTTGAACGGCAGGAATGCATTCTCGCACTGGAAGAACTCCTTGAAG
>JAZQZM010000019.1:0-16942 GCA_045634085.1 Bacteroidaceae bacterium | reverse complement strand
AGCGTGCGTGGTTCAGAACTACTTTGACCGTTTCTTTCCAGTTTCATCATACACAGATGGATGGAGCACATGCTGCACGGTTCTTAGATTATATTCAGAAAGAGATTTACAGGATTTGATGACTGTTTTTCAAAGTTTTGTCTTGGTTTCTCTGCTTGTACCTTATGATAGGCCTCTTTTCATTCGGATATTCTATGGTCTCGGAAACGAAAAAGCTAAATATAGGGAATATCTTTTTTATACTTTAATCTGACCGTTATATTCAACCTTGGCCTACTGTATTATATTCTTAATATAATCTTTCTATATGTACTTTCTGTGCGACAGAAAGTACCAAAGAACTCGGCACACGGGAAAGGCTTTAGCCTTCGACAACTCGAGCAGCGAATGGTCAAACGTAGTACGGGCGTAGCTCGTACCGTTTGGGTCGCTAAAAGCGAGTGTTGTCAAAAACAGAATGAAAGGATTTGTTGGCAAACAACAGCCAACCGAGGGATGTCGCTTGCGACTCGTGAGCAAAAGGCTGTTATGACTGATTTTGTCGGTGACGGGCCTTTTGGTCCTTTTGGGCGCCAAAAGGACATGAAAGAAAGACTTGAAGAAAATGCAAGTGAACAATTAAGGTTGAGGACTGCCGTTTATTTTATGATAATTTCTCTCTCAGGAACTGTCCTGTATATGATGCCTCGCATTTTGCTACCTCCTCGGGTGTTCCGCAGGCTACAAGGTTGCCACCTGATTCGCCGCCCTCGGGACCAAGGTCTATGAGGTGGTCGGCACACTTGATGACATCCATGTTGTGCTCGATGATGACGAGTGAGTGTCCGCGTGCAAGCAGGCACTCAAAGGATTTCAATAGTTTCTTTATGTCGTGGAAATGGAGTCCTGTGGTGGGCTCGTCAAAGATGAACATGGTTGGGCGCTCGCTTTGGCGGCTCAGGTAGTATGCGAGCTTAACGCGCTGGTTCTCACCGCCTGAGAGGGTCGATGATGACTGTCCCATCTTTACATATGCAAGTCCCACATCCTGCAGTGGCTGCAGGTTCTCGGCAATGCGTGTCTCACCATGCTCCTGGAAGAAGTTGATGGCATCGCCTATGGTCATCTCCAGTATATCGTGTATGTTCTTGTCGTGGAACTTCACCTCCAGCACTTCACTCTTGAAACGCTTGCCGTGGCATGCCTCGCACTCGAGTTTGAGGTCGGCCATGAACTGCATAGATACGGTTATAGTACCTTCGCCCTTGCATTCGTCGCAACGTCCTCCGTCGGCATTGAACGAGAAGTGCCCGGCACCGAATCCCATCTGCTTGGCAAGGGGCTGCTGTGCAAAGAGGTGGCGTATCTCGTCATATACCTTGAGGTAAGTGACGGGGTTCGAACGGGATGACTTTCCTATTGGGTTCTGGTCTATGAACTCCACTCCGCTAAGCTGCTTGAGTGCTCCTTCAACAGCCTCGCACTGTCCCGGCGCATCGCAGTTATTGCCGAAATGGCGCATGAGTGAACGGTAGAGTATGTTGCGCACAAGGGTCGACTTTCCCGAGCCACTCACTCCACTCACAACTGTGAATGTGTTAAGTGGTATGTTCACGTCTATGCCTTTGAGGTTGTTCTCACGGGCGCCCTTAATGCTTATGAAGTTGTTCGATGTGCGGCGGTGTGTGGGGACGTCTATGGTCTCTTCGCCCAGCAGATATTTTACGGTGTAGCTGTTGCTGCCAGATGCAAGGTCGTTCATGTTGCCATGGTAGACAATGTTTCCTCCGTAGGAGCCGGCCTTGGGGCCTACGTCTATTATGTAGTCGGCTGCGCGTATTATTTCTTCGTCGTGTTCCACTACGACAACGGTGTTGCCGAGGTCGCGCAGGCGGTAGAGCACATTTATGAGGCGTCCTGTGTCGCGGCTGTGGAGTCCGATACTAGGCTCGTCGAGGATGTACAGAGAACCTACTAACGCGCTGCCGAGTGAGGTCACAAGGTTTATTCGCTGGCTTTCACCGCCCGACAGAGTGTTGCTCAGACGGTTAAGCGTGAGGTAACCGAGACCTACGTCCAGCAGGCAGTCGACACGGCTACGTATCTCGGTGAGGATGCGCTTTGCTATGGCTGCATCGTGCTCGTCGAGTATAAGGCTGTCGAAGAACTCCTTCAGGCGTGTTATAGGCATCTCAATGAGCTCGATGATGCTTGTGCCGCCTACCTTGACATAGCTTGCCTCCTTCTTCAGGCGTGTTCCATGACAAGTGGGGCAGATTGGTTTCCCGCGGTAGCGTGCAAGCATTACGCGGTACTGTATCTTGTACTGGTTGGCCTTGACCATGTTGAAAAAGTTGTCGATGCAGATGCCTTCGCCGTACTCCTCAATCCATGGGCCTTTGTGCCACAGGTAGTCTTTCTGCTCTTGTGTCAGGTTGTAGTATGGCTCAAAGATAGGGAAGTTGTCCTGCGGTGCACGGCGGCAGAACTCGGTCTTCCATTCTCCCATCTTGTCGCCACGCCAGCAGAACACTGCGCCGTCGTATATGCTCAGTGTCTTGTTGGGGATGACAAGGTCCTCGTCAATGCCCACAATGCGTCCGAAACCTTCGCAGTCGGGGCATGCGCCTATGGGCGAGTTGAATGAGAACATCTGTTCGGTTGGCTCCTCAAACTCCATGCCGTCGGCCTCGAAGCGTATGCTGAAACTGTGGACCGTATCCTCGTCCATGAACTGCATGAGTGCCGTTCCGTTGCCCTCGTAAAAAGCTGTCTCGGCCGAGTCTAGCAGGCGGCTTGCCGTCTCCTTGCTGTCACTGACCGTGAGTCGGTCAATGAGCAGTGTAGGGGTGTCGCCTTTCTTTGGAGTGTACTCTTCAATGCGTATTATCTCCTTGCCGAGTACAATGCGTGTGAATCCCTGTTGAAGATATATCTGCAACTGCTCTTCAAGTGTACGCCCCTTGCGTTTTGGAATTGGGGCAAGCAGCATGAAACGTGTACCCTCGGGACGGCTCTTCATGCAGTTGATGAGGTCTTCGGGGTTGTTCTTCTTTACAAGACAACCGCTGATGGGGGAGTAGGTCTTTCCGATGCGTGCATAGAGCAATTTCAGATACTCGTATATTTCGGTGCTTGTGCCCACGGTTGAACGGGGGTTGCGGTTGTTGACCTTCTGTTCAATGGCTATTGCCGGGGGGATGCCCATGATGAAATCGCACTCGGGCTTGTTCATCTGTCCAAGGAACTGGCGGGCGTATGAGCTCAGCGATTCGACATAACGGCGCTGACCCTCGGCATAAAGGGTGTCAAAGGCAAGGGATGACTTTCCTGAACCAGAAAGGCCGGTAATGACAACAAGTTTACCACGCGGAATCTCTACATCTACGTTCTTTAGGTTGTTTACCCTTGCTCCCTTAATTATTATGTTCTTGCTCTCACTCATGATGTCTCCTCCATGTTCAATCTCGCGAATTTACATAAAAACGTCCATATTGCATACATTTGCATAAAAATAGATGCCAATGTGTATGTTAAATATTCTTTCTTAATGATTATTTGGTTATCTTCGCGTTAAAATATAAAAATATCATGCGTCTAAGATACATATACTTTTTACTTGCAATGCTTCTGCTTGCATCGTGCAGCAGCCGAAAGAATGTTACCTCTTCGCAGTATCCAAAACGCGAATTCCGCGGTGCATGGATACAGGCTGTCAATGGACAGTTCTCAGGGATGGATGAGAAGGAGATGAAGGGGTATCTCACTACAATGCTCGACAATCTGCAGAAGGTGAATGTAAATGCAGTAATATTCCAAGTGCGTGTGGAGGGCGATGCTCTCTATCCGTCGCAGCTGGAGCCATGGAGCCGTTTCATTACCGGCGTGCAGGGGCTCTCTCCTGGTTGGGACCCGTTGGCATTCATGGTCGAGGAGTGTCACAAGCGCAATATGGAACTGCATGCATGGATTAACCCGTACCGTGCGCGCACAAAGGGTGCTGCATACGTGGCGCCGGCTCACTTCAGCAAGAAGCGCCCAGGAAACTTTGTCGAGTATGAGGGACAGCTTTATTTCAACCCGGCACTGCAGAGTAACCGCGACCATATATGCAAGGTGGTGACCGACATTGTTACACGTTACGATGTTGACGGTCTTCATATCGATGACTATTTCTATCCTTATCCTGTAAAAGGCAAGGAGTTTGATGACAATGCCCAGTTCCCCAAGGATGGCTATGCAAGCAAGGGCGAGTGGCGCAGGGAGAATGTGAACCACCTCATATACCAGCTTCACCGCACCGTGCGCCAGCTTAAGCCATGGGTGAAGTTCGGCGTATCTCCGTTCGGCATCTATCGTAATGTGGGCAGTGACCCGGCGGGTAGCAAGACAAATGGTCTTCAGTGCTATGATGACCTTAATGCCGATGTCCTTTTCTGGATTAACCAGGGTTGGGTGGACTACTGTATACCACAGGTCTATTGGGAGATTGGCCATTCGGCTGCCGATTACGAGGAACTTGTGGCATGGTGGGCTACAAAGGCTGCAAACCGTCCTCTCTACATCGGTCAGGACGTGCAGCGCACAATAAAGGCCAAGGATGCAGCGGCTGTTACAGGCAACCAGCAGGAGGCCAAGTACAGGATGCAGCGTGCCGAGAAGAATATCCAGGGTTCATGCTTCTGGGATGCGGCGTCAGCGGCGAACAATGCCGGAGGCTACCGGGATTATCTTGCAACCGGAATGTTCCGTTATCCGTCACTCATGCCGCGTTATACATTCATAGATGCGGTGGTTCCAAAAAAGGTGAAAGGCGTGAGGCTCATTGAGGAGAAAGGCAAGAATGTGCTTGTGTGGATTAATGCAGGCAAGGCGCCGAAAAGTGTGATGGATGAGCCGCACAGCTATGTGGTTTACCGTTTTGCCAAGGGTGAGAAGGTGAACATTGAAGACCCCTCAAAGATTGTGTATATTACCCGTCAGTGTTACTACGAACTTCCTGCCGGTACAAAAGGTGAATATACCTATGTGGTTACCGTGCTCGACAGGTTGCAGAACGAGTCGGATGGTGTAAAGTGCAAGGTTGAACTGTAATGTGTGTGGAATATGAACGGAACAGTAGTTGTAAATGAACTGCGCGTGGTGCAGGATGTGTATGTCGATGTTGTCAATCATCTGTTGAAGCAGTTGTCGTCCACTCCGCGTGCTTTAACCAGGGAATCCCTTGAGGATATTGTGGGCTCAGGCAATTCACACCTGTTCATGGCCGAGGTTGACGGTAAGGTAGCCGGTATGCTTACTCTTTCCCATTATCAGGCTCCTACCGGGCTGAAAATGTGGATTGAGGATGTTGTTGTAGATGAGGCCATGCGTGGCCGTTCCATTGGGCGCCTGCTTGTGCAAAGGGCCATCGAATATGCCGGTACCTTGGGCGAGGGAACTCTTATGCTCACATCGCGTCCCTCGCGTGAGGCTGCGAATGTGCTTTACCGTTCATGCGGCTTCGAGTTTAAGGAAACGAACAATTATACAATGAAGATAACAACAGAAAAACTGAGAGACTGAATTCAGTCTCTCAGTTTTTCTAAATTTTCAAGCAGTGTCAGTTGGGCACGGTGCTTTATCATTGAGATTGTTCCTTGGATTCGTTTGGGAGTCAGTTGGCTTATGTCCTGCTTGCTGTCTACATACTTCCATAACTCTTTTGCTACAGTCAGTACCTGATGTTCTTCAATTACCAGCAGACGCAATACTTCACGGTCACGTTCGTTGAGCATGTTGTATGCTTTCCATACCGGTAAAGATTCGTCTTCTGTGTCCTCTGAGAATGATTGCAGAAGCTCAATGATTCCGGGGTCCGATGCCAGAGCCTCCTTGTCCATTCTTTTCTTTTCAGCAATCTCCTTATTGACAAAATAGTTTGTGGCACAGCGGGCAATGTAACTGTAAAGTGATGCTTCGTTGCGTTTCTCCCACTTTCTCAGTACCGCCCAATTGTCGTTGGCAATGAATTCGTAGAATTCTCCTGTCAGGATTGTGATGTCATTGCTCCCGTACAGTTTTCGTGACAGATACTTGAGGAACGGTGCGCATTTTACATAAAAGAAGTATTCGTGCAGTCTGCTGTCCGCTATTGGAGCCGTTATTCTTTCAATAAGTTCCTCGTCGCAAAGGAGAGCATATCTGTTCTCTTTTATTGGCATTTGATTATTTGCTGAGTGTCACACTGTATGCGTTGTAGATGTTTGATACTCCTGAGTAGTGGAGTTTCTGGTTGTTGTCAACATCAAGAATGTATGTGTTTCTTACCTCAATCTTTGGACGTGGACCAGAACCGTCACCATAGTCATTATATCCGCCCTGGATCTCGTCCGTCAGAACGTATGGAGTGAACTTGCCCAAATAGCCCATTGATGCGTATATCTGTGGGAAACCGTTCTGTACGAATGGTAATATCTCGTTCGGCGAGTATCTGTAATAATCTTTCGTGTCAAATGTGTAGTTGTAGGTAGAGTAGTCTGTGGTGTTGTCCTTCTTGTTCTCCTTGATGACGGTAATGCTCTTGAGCTGGTATGCGTTCCAGTTGTATTTGTATACATTCTGCATGTCTGCATCGCAGTATGTGCTTCCTGTGCACAGGTCGCCGTTATATGTGAATGTTCTTTCGCTTGTGGTGGTTACGGCATTGCCTTTTGAGTTGCTGTCAAGATGGTCGGTAGTCGTTGAAATAATCGTGATGTAGCCGCTGCTGTTCATCTCTATTTTCTCTTCAACCGACTCGGTATACTTCTCCTCATTGCCGTTGTTGTCAATCTTGTAGAAATCGACCTCGGTTCTTGTTCTTATGTTCTCGCTGCCTTTGTGGTTGGTGTAGTAGTCGATACGGCATACCCTTGTCTCTTTCTCATTGATATATCCCTTTATCTCGCGGGTATAGTTGTATGATGTTATTCTGTTGTTTTTGTCGCGTTCAATGTCTGACCACTTCTCCGTGGTCTCCATGTTGTCGCTGTTTTTATAGAATGTCACTTCTGTCGGGTTGAACTCTCCTTTGGTCTGTTCGTTGAAAGGGTTGAAATTGTCACTTTCGCTACAAGAAACGAATACCATGCCTGCAAGCATAAGGAGGAATGTGTAAAAATGTCTTTTCTTCATAATGTAGATGTTGTGGATTTCTGTATCTTTGCGGCAAATTTGCACTTGTGGTTTAAAACGCAATTTTGCCATTATGTTGCAAACATAGTAAAAAACGATGTGAAATTTAGTTAAACTTCAGATAATAATATTTAAAATCGGGTTACTTCTACTCGTGCTTTTTTTTCAATATGGGTATGGGCAGCCCTAAACTGCTTGACAGTTCAACGGTTGGTGTAGAAATCGAAGGCTTCCTTGATGTCTTCCCTGCAGCACTCTCTGAATATGGTTTCTCCTTCAATATCTAAGAGGGCGACATGTTTCAGTGAACCATCGTCCATCTTTTCAAGAATGGTGTCGTACATCTTGCAGTCGAATGTGAAACGGCTGCAGTTCTCTCTGGTGTGGTTGACGAAGATGTGCAGCTTTGCGGTAGGAAACCCCTCAAAGATGGCCGAGAGGAACAGGGAACATATATATGCTGCTACTGTAATCTCTTCGCTGTTGCCGGTTGTGTGCAGTGCGGCGAAAGCGTGCATGAACGGCTCCCCGAACGAGGGGTGCGGCTCTCTCCCGGATATTGCCGTGAGTGTCTCCCGCAGGTTGCTATGCTCAATTTCTTTCATGCCGTGAAATTAGTGAATTTATTGTTCATGGCATAAATTGCAGAAGAAAAAGAGAGTTTCGCCCGAATAAATGGGCCTTCGGTTAAACTTTTATGTATTAAAATAGTCAAATTTTATAAAAGAACTTGCCTGTTTGCATGTGGGTGCTTCAGCTGATGCTGCGGGTGGTCTGACGGCTTTGCCGGGATTGATGAGATATAAAAAATATGAATGATTATATGAGAAGATTGTTTTTTTCTTTGTTTCTGTTTCTTACGGTTGCAGGAACATTTGCTCAGAAGAAGAACGGTACCGTTGCGGGTACGGTGACAGATGCGTCGAACGGTGAGGCTTTGCCTACAGTGTCGGTAGCACTCTATTCGTTGCCCGATACGGTGCTTGCTGTAGGTATGGGAACTGATAACGAAGGCGCTTTCTCGTTGAATGCCAAGCCTGCGAACTATTTTCTGCGTCTCTCTTATGTGGGTTACATGACAAAAGAGATGAACGTGAAACTTGAGGCTGGTAAAGTGCTCAATTTGGGTACAATTGCTCTTAAAGAGGATGCAACGATGCTTGATGAGGCTACCGTAGTGACCGAAGTGCCGCCGGTAACTGCTTCAAACGATACGTTGGTATATAATACTGCTGCTTTCCGTGTGCCCGAGGGTTCTATGCTCGAGGAACTCATAAAGAAGTATCCCGGTGTCGATATTGACGAGGACGGTACAATAAAGATTAACGGAAAGACAGTGAACCGTATCCTTATGAAGGGTAAAGATTTCTTCGGTACCGACAAGGATATGGCACTCAAGAATATCTCGGTTGATGCTGTGGACCAGGTGAAGTTCTATGACAAGAAAAGCGATTTCTCACGTGTTACCGGTATTGATGACGGTGAAGAGGAGACTGTGCTAGATCTGCAGATGAAGAAAGGTGTGAGTGATGGTCTCTTCTCAAATACCGACGCCGGCTACGGTACCAAGGAACGCTACAGGTTCCAGAATACCACAAACTACTATAACGATGTGGCCCAGTATACTCTGATCATGTCGGCCAACAACCTTAATGGCCAGGGGTTCTCCGACGGCCGTGGACGCGGCTTCCGTGGTGGCGGCGGTGGTCTTGTAGCACCGAAACAGGCCGGTTTCAACTTTGCCTATGAGAACAACAAGATTGAACTCGGCGGTAATGTACGTGCCAACCATCGCGATACTGATTCAAAGAGTTGGAGTTCAAGCGAGACTTTCATGCCGCAATTGGGCAGCAATCAGTTCAGCAACAGACGAAGCAACAGCTTTGGCCGTTCTTCGGATGTGAGTGCCGATTTTCGTCTCGAGTGGAAGCCTGACACCATGACAAATATCATATTCACCCCGTCGGTAAACTATTCTACATCGGACAGCTGGTCACAGAATGCCTCTGCTACATTCCGCGAGAATCCTTTTGACTATGTGGAACTCTATGAGAAGGCAATGTACGGCGATGTGTTCGGGGAACTTGACAGCATTGCCATCAACAGCAGCAACAGCGAGTCAATGAGCAATAGCGAGAACTTCTCGGTAAGGGGTAATCTCCAGGTGAACCGCCGTCTGCAGAAGCCCGGACGCAACATCACCTTCCGCGGTAACTTCTCATACAGCGACAGCGAGAACAAGAACTACTCGTTGAACACTGTGAAGTATTATCAGGCGACAGCCGGCAGTGCAGGTTATGACCGAAAACGCTATTCTACTACTCCATCGACAAAGTGGAGCTATGACCTGCGCATGAGCTATACTGAGCCACTCATGAAGAACCTCTTCCTGCAGGTGAACTACAGCTTCAACAACGGCTACAGCAACAGCGACCGTGCAACATATATCTTTGATGAGCTCACCGACTATGTCATGTCACTCAATCACAACTATCTGTTGCCCGGTCTGCCCGAGAATTACGAACGCTATCTCAGTGACAGCCTCAGCCGTTACTCGGTATACCGTACCCAGAAACATGATGTGCAGGTGATGTTACGTTATGTGACCGACAAGATGAACCTCAATGCCGGTGTAAGTTATATACCGCAGCACACTGAGATGAGCTACCAGTATTTTGGCGTTGACACTCTGCTCAAGCGCGATGTATACAACATATCGCCCAACGTGCGTTTCCGCTACCGCTGGTCTAAGCAGACAAGCCTCATGCTCAATTATCGTGGTTCTACAAGCCAGCCTTCAATGACCGACCTGCTCGACATCACCGATGATTCGGATCCGTTGAACATAACCAAGGGTAATCCGGGCCTCAAGCCATCGTACAGCAACACCATCATGGCAAACTTCAATACATATAATGTCGATGCGCAGCGTGGTTTCAATGTGTATGCGAACTTCAGCAATACTCTGAACAGCATCAGCCGTAAGGCTACCTACAACGAGGCTACCGGTGCCACGACAACACAACCCGACAATATCAACGGTAACTGGAGGGCAGGTGCAGGTGTGGTGTTCAATTCGGCAATTCCTGCAAACAAGAAGTTTACATACTCCACACACACCGATGCAAACTACAACAACAGCGTTTCGTATATCAGCCTCGACAGACAATCGAACAGTGTAAAGAGCAAGTCAACTACCCTTGGCTTGAGTGAACGCCTTAACTTCAATTACCGTGACGATAATTTTGATATTTCACTCAGCGGTTACGTACGTTACTCGAACTCGAAGTCAAGCGTACAGCCCGAGGATGAGATGAACGTCTTTGACTTCTCTTATGGCCCCAGTGCGAATTATACGTTCCCCTGGTATAATATAAAGCTCTCTACCAACCTTTCAATGAGCAGCCGTAGAGGATACAGCGACCCTAGTGCGAACACTGATGAACTGTTGTGGAATGCACAGCTGTCGGCAAGCTGTCTTGAAAGGAATGCACTTACATTCTCGGTTCAACTGTACGACATCCTGCATCAGCAGAGCAACATAAGTCGTATGGTGGATGCCCTTTCACGCCGTGATACTGAGTCTAATGCAATATACAGTTATGTCATGTTCAATGTCTCTTACAAGTTCAACAAGACAGGTGCCGACCAGAAGAGCAAGAACGGAAGAGGCGAGGGCATGCGTGGCTATGGTATGCCGGGTGAAATGCCTCCGGGAATGCCTGCCGGAATGCCTCGTAGAGGCGGTATGCGTCCTGGTGGCGGTATGCCGTTCTGATTCAGGTTCGGGCATGCATGACAATGCATTCGAAGTATAAAAATCATTAAAAGAAAAAAAGGAGGCAACTTGCCTCCTTTTTTGTCATTATTTCTTATCTTCGCAAAAGGACAAAGTCCGAGAGTTTTTCAATAGTAGAATAATGGTGTCTGATCTGTACGGCATATTAGGAGCCCTGTATTGGGTATATCTGGTTTTTGCAATACCGGTAATGGTGAAGGTGGTTATGAACAATCACGACACCATCAAGACCTTTGCATGGATTCTTGTGCTTGTATATCTGCCGTTTGTAGGGTTGGTGCTCTACTTTTTCCTTGGACGTGATAGCCGGAAAATGAAAATCATCGGTAGGCGCCAACTGTCGCAACTGCAGAAAAAGCAGTTTGAGAATGGGCCGGAATGCAGACCGGTGTTGTTGAATGAATATTCCCCGCTGGTATCTTTCTTCAAGAACACTTCCTCGGCGAATTTGCTTGGAGCAACCGAGGCTAAGGTGATTCCGTCGACAAAGGAGTTTGCATCCTTACTCCTCAGTGAGATTGATGCTGCAAAGGACAGTATTCATGTGCAGTTCTATATTTTCGAGGATGATGAGTTCGGCCGCTTGCTCAGTGAACATCTTATTGCAAAGGCAAGGCAAGGGGTCGAGGTGCGGGTCATATATGACAGTGTGGGCTGCCTTGGTGTGAGCAAGGTGTTTTTTGAAACAATGCGCTGTGCCGGTATCTATGTGGAGTCTTTTCTTAAGGTGCGTTTCCCGCTTTTGACCAATAAGGTCAATTACCGCAATCACCGTAAAGTTGTTGTCATTGATGGCAAGGTGGGCTTTGTAGGCGGATGCAATATTGCCGACAGGTATCTGCACGGTGTCAAGTGGGGAGGATGGCGCGATACCATGCTGCTTCTCCGTGGCAGTGCTGTGCATGGTCTGCAGGCGTCATTTCTTATTGACTGGTATTTTACTAACAGCACTCTTGTCTGTGGGGCACGCTATTTCCCCATTTTGCCTTCAAACGGCAATACTCTTGTACAGGTTGTGCAGTCCGATCCCATTGGCGATGTGCGTACCATATTGACTGGAATGATTAAGGCTTTGTCTACAGCGAAGAACTATGTTTATCTGCAGACTCCTTATTTCATGCCTGATGAATCGTTTATGCAGGCTCTCAGGAGTGCTGCCCAGTCCGGAGTTGATGTGAGGCTTATGATTCCTCAGCGGTCGGACAGTATATTGGCGAATTATGCTTCAAGGTCATATTTTGTCAACCTGATGAGAGCTGGAGTGAAGATATATCTTTACACCGGCGGATTCCTGCACAGCAAGACTTTTGTGTGCGATGACTACCTTTCATCAGTCGGTTCTGTCAATGTCGATTTCCGTAGTTTCTACTATAATTTCGAGGTTTCGGCCTTTGTGTATGGCAGGGAAGTGGCACATGACCTTAAGGAGGCGTTTATGGAAGATACAAAGATGTGCAGGCTCTTGACCTTGAACGGATTCATGTCTGAACGTTCCTTGAAAGAACGGTGTGCTGAGTCTGTTGCCAGATTGTTTTCTCCTTTATTGTAAAAAGGCTGTAGGTGATAAAGAATATGAGAACCGGAATCGGTTCTCATATTCTTTATTCCTTGTTCTTGCTGAAGAAACTGAAGTTTACACTGCCGTATGCGATGTGCCTGAAGAAGTGTGGATGCTGGCTGAAATCATAATCCTTGCCATGTTCAAAGACCAATATGCCGTCCTCTTTAAGCATGTTGCCTGCAAGAACCATGTCGGGAATCTCTTTCAGTTCTTTGAGAGCATATGGAGGGTCGGCAAATATAAGATCATAACTGCTGCTGCATCTTTTTATGAAACGGAAGACGTCATCGCGCAGGATGCGCCAGCCGTTGTCTTGCAGTGCGGTTGCACATTTTTTCAGGTGGCCGAAGTGGAGTGGGTCCATTTCGACAGATGTTACGCTTGTACATCCTCTTGAGAGCAGCTCAAGGCTGATGCTCCCGGTACCCGAAAAGAGGTCAAGAGCCACTGTCTCTTCAAAGTCTATGATGTTGTTCAGGATATTGAAGAGATTCTCCTTGGCAAAGTCAGTTGTTGGTCTTGCCTTGAAGTTGCGAGGTACGTCAAAATGTCGTCCTTTATATTTTCCGCTTATTACTCGCATAGTATAAGTGCTTGCAGGTCAAATGGTATTCCGTTAATTCTGTTCAGCAGGTTCGACTGGAACTGTTCGCTTGGGTTGATTCTCTTCCTGTTCCTGATGAAACGTGATATGAATGTGTGCAACTCTTCAACGCGCTTGTCGCCGCACAGGTAGAGTGTGTCTTCGGTCTGTGAGAACCCCTGCTCTTTCCATATGCTCATCAGGTAGAAGAGATGGTCTTCTCCGCTATCGGCCTTGAAACTGCCCGAGACTCCAATCTTGCTATCCTTGACGGGGATGAATATTGATTGCTCCTCGTGCAGATATGCAAGCATGTAGTTCTCTTCGGGGAAGGCATTATAGGTGATGTAACCCACGAGTATGCTTACTGGGGTGTAGTAGGTTACATCGCCGAGGCTTTGCAGTATGTCGTATATGCCCTTTTCTACGGGGAATATTATGGTGAACCCTTGGGCTGTGAGCCTGTTGGACATTATTTCAATGTTGCTGTCACTCTTTGGGAAACAGCAACGGTAGAACTTCTTGTAGTCCTCTCTTTTGTCGAATTCTGCCGGTATTGCGGTGTACTCAGTAGTCTCAATGATTGCCTTTACCTCGCAATCGTCTTTAGATGGCATGAAAGGGCATTTTTCGATGCTCCTTTTAAGATTTACTTCAAGACTTGTGCTGTCATCAGTCGGGTAAAAGGCATATTTCAAAGATTCGGGTTCTGTCTGGGTATAGCTGCAAAAACAAAATCCATTCGTACTGATACGAATGGATAATGTTCTTTTTGCTGTTTTATCCACACTCATGGAATTACTCCCAGTTACCGGCGTTCTTGTTAGGTGTTCTCTTGTCACCGACCTTGAGACATGGGATTACATCGAAGATTTCCTTACCCTCAATGTCGCGCAGTGTGTTGCCCTCTGCGTCCACGTGATATTCCTTTCTGATGATGCGGTTGTTCTTCTTTACCTCAAGAAGGTAGTTGTCAAGTTCCTGCTCGTTGATTCCGTCAAGGTAGAGCTTGGTGTCGGCATATGCTTCAAAAAGTGCACCGGTACCGCTTCTTCCGTTTGTCTCCAACACGAACTTCTCGCCGTTAGTGAATGGAATAAACTCCAATGAATCGGCATTGAAAGCCTTCTCGTTTTTGTAGAGAGTGTCAATGATTGCAATCCATGTTGTATCGCGGCTAAACTCCTTGAGAGAAAGAATCTGGTGTGGGCTCTTCTTCTTCTCAATCTCATTGAATGTCTTCCAATCGTTGCTCTCGTTTGCCTGTGCAAAGATTGTCAGGAATACAGAGTCGGTCTGGTCGTTTGATAGACCGTGCAACTCGTCAAGCTGCTCACTCTTTCTTTTTTTCTTGTTTGCCTTCTTGATTTCTTCATTGGCGTAAGAGAGGATGTAGGCCTGCTGCTCGTCGCTAAGCTCATATGTTTTCTTTACGATACCCATGCGACCGTTCTTTATAAAGTCGATAAGTGTCTCAAAGTCAGCGGCGTATTTCTTGTTCTGTGTAAAATACTCCTCCTGTGCCTTCTTGATGTCAACAAGGCGTTTGATGACAAGTTCTTCTCTACTTGTCTTGACCTCCTGAAAATCGATAGGGTTCTTGATGCTGCGGTAGCAGATGTATGCCAAGCCGATAGCTACGAAAAGTAAAATAACTTTTAGTACATTTTTCATTGCTCTATATTTTTTTATTATGTATTTTCGTGTCGCAAAAATAAGAAATAAAAACGAAAATATGTTTTTATATACCTATTTTTATTGATAAAAGTGATAAATAAATATTTAGCCTCGCAAATTAAATCAAATTTTCCTTTCAAACCAACTGATGAACAGGAAAAAACACTTGAAATGCTTTCGGAATTTATCCTTTCGGATGATGACCGCAAGATTTTTATGCTGTGCGGCTACGCCGGAACGGGAAAGACGACTCTTGTGTCGGCTCTTGTGAAGACGATGGCACAACTTGAGAGGCGTTGTGTGCTGTTGGCGCCTACCGGCCGTGCTGCAAAGGTGTTCTCCTCTTATTCCGGCAAGAATGCCTTTACAATCCATAGGTGGATATATCGTCAGAAATCGATTCTCAATGGTTCCCAGTTCGTACTTTCCGAGAACAGGTCTGTAAATACATTGTTTATTGTAGACGAGGCTTCGATGATTGCCAATGACGGCAATACGGGCTTCGGTACAGGTGCGTTGCTCGATGACCTTATAGAATTTGTCTATTCGGGCCGTGGGTGTTCGATGTTGCTTCTTGGTGATACTGCTCAGTTGCCTCCTGTGGGCGAATTGCAGTCTCCTGCTCTTTCTGCCGGATATCTGCGTTCCATGTTTCTGGATGTCACTCATGTAGAACTTGTTCAGGTTATGCGCCAGCTCGACGGCTCGGGAATACTTTTGAATGCCACCATGCTTCGTGAAGTCATACGCAGTGGAGAGAATGGTTTTATGCCAAAGGTGAAACTGAACGGCTTTGCCGATATCTGCTCTGTTGCAGGCGATGAACTCATTGAGGCTATTGAGGGCAGTTATGGCTCTGTGGGCGTTGAGGATACCATAGTGCTGTGCCGTTCGAACAAACGCGCCAATGTATATAACGAAGGTATACGCCGCCGCATTCTCTATCGCGAGGAGGTGCTTAACCGTGGCGATATGCTCATGGTTGTCAAGAATAACTATTATTGGCGTGAGGTGCTGGGTCGTGAGGACAAGAGTCTGCTCGACAAGATTGACTTCATTGCCAATGGCGATATGGCGGAGATTGTACGCGTAGGCGGGGTAGAGGAGATGTATGGTTTCCGCTATGCCGAGGTCACCCTTTCCTTTACCGATTATGAGGATTGTGAGTTGGATGTCATGATAATGCTTGATACCCTTGCCAGTGAGTCGCCTTCACTCACGCGTGAAGAGAGTGAACGGCTGTTTGCTGCGGTGTGGGATGACTATCCCGAGGTACGTTCAAAACGTAAGCGCATGGAGGAGATACGCAAGAATCCGTATTACAATGCTCTGCAGGTCAAGTACGGATATGCAGTGACATGCCATAAAGCACAGGGCGGCCAGTGGAGGCATGTGTTTCTTGACCAGGGATATGTTACGGAAGATATGATGAATGCCGATTATTACCGTTGGCTCTATACGGCATTCACGCGTGCTACCGATAGGCTTTATCTTGTGAATTGGAAAGTTTAGCGTATTAAACAAAAACGAAGACAAGGACCAGAATTCTGGCCCTTGTCTTCGTTTAGGAGATATTCCGCTTAGAAATCAAGTTCTATTTGTGTGCTGCTGCCACTCATATTGCCGGTGTAATGGAATATCACTTTACCGCCGATTGTGCTTAGGTTTTCGGCCAACGGGTTTACTTGTGGTATATTCTCAAACATAGAACGCTGCATGTTCTTTATGTCCTCTTTGTTCGCTTCCATATCTGCTATGCTGACATAGTTCTCGTCTATAGTGTAATAGTAGTGGAAGTCATCATTTATAAATTCGCATCTATCGCATACGGTCGCGAAATCAATCTGAGTTCCGGCCAGTGCTGTGTTTGCGGCATTAGCCTCGTTTCTCAAAAATGCACGTGCGCTGTCCATTTCCTGTCCTGACTTCTGGCAGGCTATCAATGTGAGCACAGTAAGCAATAGAAATGTGATTTTTTTCATAGTGATGATGTTTATGAGTTAGGAATAAGTGGTGTTATCCTTCAATAATTTCAAAAACCTTGTCGATGGCTGCCTTTATGCCTTCGGGGTTCTTGCCACCTGCCTGTGCGAAGTGTGCCTGGCCGCCACCGCCGCCCTGCATCTCGCGTGCAGCCTGACCTACAATCTTGCCGGCGTTGATGCCGCGTTCAACAAGGTCGGTACTT
>JAZQZM010000018.1:0-2215 GCA_045634085.1 Bacteroidaceae bacterium | reverse complement strand
ACCGGCAAGCAGGAACTCAATAGCGTCGGCACCAGTCGTGATACCACCAATACCTACTACAGGAATCTTCACGGCCTTAGCAACCTGCCATACCATGCGCAGGGCGATTGGCTTCACGGCAGGGCCACTCATACCACCTGTGATTGTAGAGAGCACAGGACGACGTTTCTCTGAATCAATTGCCATACCGAGCAAGGTGTTGATAAGCGACACACTGTCGGCACCGGCACCCTCAACCGCACGTGCAATCTCAGTGATGTCGGTCACGTTCGGTGAGAGCTTTACAATAAGAGTCTTGGGATAGGCCTTGCGTACTGCAGAAACGACCTCTGCAGCAGATGCAGGCATTACACCGAATGCCATACCGCCCTGTTTTACGTTGGGGCAAGAGATATTCAGTTCTATGGCAGGAATCTTGTCCAGAGCCGCCACCTTCTCGGCACATGCCACATAATCCTCAATACATGCACCCGATACGTTCACAATAACATTCGTATCAAGATCCTTCAACTGGGGATATATGTTAGCTGCAAAATAGTCGACACCCTTATTCTGCAATCCCACGGCATTGAGCATTCCCATAGGAGTCTCAGCACTGCGCGGATAGGCATTACCCTCACGATGATTGAGTGTCGTACCCTTTACAATAAAGCCACCCAACTTGTTCAAGTCGACAAAATCGGCAAACTCTAAACCGTAGCCGAATGTTCCCGATGCAGTCATGACCGGATTCTTCAGTTCAAGACCGCCTATTTTTACATCTGTCTTTACCATTTCAGTTCATCAATTGAAAATACCGGACCATCTGTACACACACACTTGTGTCCCTCCTTTGTGTCTTCAACACAGCAGAGACACGCACCCAGACCACACGCCATCTTGTTCTCAAGCGATACCTCGCAGCCGATACCGTTCTCACGCGCATACTTGGCTACTGAAAGCATCATAGGCTTGGGACCACAGGTAAATATCTGGTCAAACTTCTCGGCAAGCACCGAATGATTGGTAACATAACCCTTCTCGCCCAATGTGGCATCTTCGGTAGTATATTCTACACGGCCCAGTGCCTCGTAAGCTTCACGCAGATAGAGATCCTTTGCCGAACGGGCACCGATAAGTATTGTAAAGTCACAACCACGCGCCTTGAGCTCCTGGGCAAGGTAATATAGAGGCGCAGAACCAACACCGCCACCTACGAGCAAATAACGCTTTCCAGCACTCTCAGGTAGTGTAAAACCGTTGCCAAGCGGCATAAGGGTGTTCACCTTGTCACCGACCTTGAGTGAACCGAGCCAACGTGTTCCGTCACCTACAAGCTGTACAAGAAAACCGACCTCATTCTTGGCCGCATCAAAGCTGTGCACCGAAATCGGGCGGCGCAACAGCACTGTGGGAGTGCTGTCAATGCGCAGCTCCGCAAACTGTCCCGGCTTAGTGTCGGGAAGAGGCTGGTCGCAGCCCATAACCAACAGAACACAGTTGGCATTCACCTGCTTGGCCTCTTTGATTGTCAAATCGACAAGAACTTTCTTCATAATAATATATTCTATAGTGTTCATTTTTATGTACAATACATACGTACAATATATGCGAAGATAGTACATTTTTGAATGAGCACCCCAATTCCAATGCAAATATTTTTAAATCTGGCGTTCTATGATACCATTCACGCAATAATATAGGGTGACACATATGATCTGACCCCAAAAAGTTGGACGGATTAATAAAAGTATTATTGGTAAAGAGTTCGGTATTGCACCGGACTCTTTCCTTTTAGTCTCAGTTTAATTCTGTCATTATTGTAGTAATGGATATACTTCTTCAGTTCTTGTTTGAAGTGATCCATATACTTGAACTCCCGTAAATACAACAGTTCGGTTTTCATGATACCAAAGAAGTTCTCCATCATTGCATTGTCAAGGCAGTTGCCCTTACGCGACATGCTTTGTATGATACCATTGCGTTTAAGTGCCAGTTGGTACTGCAAGTGTTGATAATGCCAACCCTGGTCGGAGTGTAGCACAAGTCCTTTCTGTGGCTTTACTTTCCTTATAGCACTGTTTACCATGTTCATTACCATACGCAAATCAGGGCTGTCGGAGATTGTATAGGAGATTATCTCTCCGTTATACATGTCAAGTATCGGTGACAAGTAAGCCTTTTTATCACCAATCTTGAACTCAGTTACATCGGTTGCCCATTTGCGATTAGGTGC
>JAZQZM010000017.1:0-12503 GCA_045634085.1 Bacteroidaceae bacterium | reverse complement strand
AATGCACTTGCTTTTTTTGCAGATGACAATCCCTTTTACATAACTAAGAGATTTGACTATAGGGTTGATGGTTCTAAGATTAGACAAGATGATTTTGCTTCTATAGCAGGCAAAACCGAGAGAAATAGTGGTAGTGACTTCAAATATTCTGGCAGCTATGAAGATATTGCAAAGCTCTTGAAACAAAATGTTTCTGCATGGCAAGTTGAGATGGCGAAGTATTTCACGCTTGTTGTCTTCAATTATCTGTTTAGTAATGGCGATGCACACCTGAAAAACTTCTCACTACAAGAGACCGATGGCGGAGACTACGTATTGACTCCTGCATACGATTTGATGAACACCGCCATACATGTCAATGACGGTGACTTTGCATTGCAAGACGGACTGATTCCTGAGTCAGAATACTCAGATGTTTATTCAAGAACATTACACCCATGCAAAGACGACTTCATTACTTTTGGAACGCGCATAGAAGTTCTACCTAAAAAGTTAACCTCTATTATTGAACTGTTTGCAACGGAGCAGCCAAAGGTTTACGAACTCATCGAGAATTCTTTTTTGGAGGAGAAGGTTAAACGCATGTATAAGCAATCGTACCAAGAGCGTTTGCATCGTTTCCAAAGAAGTGATAAATAAAGTTATTTAGTTAGCAATGGTTAGCAAGAATACGCAAGAAAAATCGTATCTTTGCACTACGTGCGAAAGCAGGCAGCGTTCGTTGAAAGATACTCAAACAAGTTTGGCATCTCACTCGTTTGCACTGCCTTTGCATATAGAAAAAGAGGTGAACTTCCGGATGGAGAACTCGGTTTTTCCATGACTCGCGAGAACGAACGTTAGAACGGCAAAAATGGCGGATTTTTTCTACCGCCTAGAAGGTGAAAAAAGGTTTTCTACCGTTTTAAGCGTAAGACTCTCATAACTTGTTTTCAAGTCGTTTTTTTACTGAGTTATAATGAATAATTTGTCTTTAATGAAACCTGGAGAATACGAAGAGTATGTAGCTTCTTTATTTAGAGAAAGAGGATATGAAACAATTCTTACTCCTTTGAGCAACGATTGGGGAATAGATGTCATTGCAACCAAAGGAGATGAGAAGATTGCTGTTCAGGCAAAGATGTATGGACATACATCCCGAAAAGTAAATAGGGCTGCTATAATGCAATTGTATGGTGCAATGGCATATCAGGATTGTACAAATGCCGTGCTTGCTACAGATGGTGAGGTTCTTGATGATGCAGTTATTGTTGCGGACAAATTGGGAATAGAAATCCTGTTTACAGGAAACTTCTTGCAGCAGAGTGCCAGCTCGGTTGTGAAGGTTGAAAAGAACGATGACGCAGTTCACGAAACCTGCGGTAAATATCCCTCATTTGATGAAATGTGGAAAATGTATGTTATGCCACTAAAAGGAAAGACGTTGTTAAATTCCAGAGGCGATAATAGGATTGTGGATGTTGATTGGGCCGGAATTACACGTGTTACTTCAAATGGTCGGAAGGGAAAGATACCAGTAGAAGCATTCCGGTTGGCTTATAATGCATTGTTGTCAAAAGGCAAGGTTACACGAGATTATATAAATCAGCAGATTGACAGACGATGTTCTTCGGGTGTGGTTCTTATTCTCAGTCAGGTATCTTTTATCGCACTGGAATCGAACCCATTGGCATTAAAGTTACGCATGTAAATACATAAAGGAATTCAATGGCACAGAATTGAACCGGTACATTTGAAGAATCAAGTATATACAACTTTCAAATGTACCGGTGTTCTTATGCCTGTTACTTGCGTCTTTATATGTGCCGATTGATCAGTCAAGATAATCCTTGAGTTCGGTTTTCAATAGAGCCCTGGAGTAGAATATTCTGCTCTTTACGGTGCCGGCGGGCAGGTTGAGGATAATTGCAATCTCGTCATACTTGTGGCCGGTCATCAATAGCTTTATCACCTTGCGGTGCTCCAGGGGCAGGCACTCAACTGCGTAGTATATATCCTTGCTGCAGCCGGCTAGGTCATTGCGCCCGGGCAAGTTGTAGAAACAGTCATAGTTGCATACAGGCGTGAACTTCTCCTCGCGTTCAATAGTGTTGAGGAACGAGTTACGCATAATCTTCATAGTCCAGTTCTTGAACTTGTTCCCACTCTTGTATTTGCTATCATGATGCAGCAGAACCTTCAGGTTCGTCTCCTGCAACAGGTCGTTCGCCCGGTCATAATCCCTGGTCAGGCTCCTCGCATACCTCATCAGCTCCGTCTCCATGGCCAATAGCTCCGCCACAATGTTTTCATTTCCCACAATCCCTTTGTTTTTTGGTGTTTTATTTTCCTTACGCAATATAACACCCGGGGCATGCCTTTTGTTCACTCACATTGCAACTTTTTTTGAAAAATTGTGATTCTTTGCCGTTTTTTTCAAAAAATACAGGTTCTTGAAGTGAATACAATGGAGTAGTGTGGTAAATAATTATCTCCCCATGATGGTTTCGTTCCATTTTTGGAGAGATTATTGAATATGATAAAGGAATCAAATTCTCGCTTCTATATTTCCATCACATAGCGTTTTCAATTGACGGTCAAAGTCACTCGTGATTTCTCTGTCTTCGCTTAAATCATTGATGAGCCATTTTTCATTAATTTCCTCAAAGGTGATTCTTGGGGCTTGTAACATGCAGTGAAAACTTTTATACAATTCTTTTTTTAAATATTGGTCTTTAACTTTTTGTGACTTGTGTTTATTTGTCCTATTTTTACAAATAAATCCTATTTTGCAACAGTTCGACATGGAGACTATAAATATAAAAGAGAGTATAAATAAGATTACGGAAGAGGCACGTCTGCTGTACAGTATGAAAACGCAGAGAGCATATCTCAAAGACAGGAAAGAAGAAAATAATCTTACGCAACAGTACAAGGCAAGAGAAATTTATGAGCTGTTGCAGAATATTGATGATGCTGCGCCCGTTGGACAACAATGCATTGCCTCTATTGAATACTCTAATGGATACCTGAGTGTCTCAAATAACGGTGAACCGTTCAGCATCTCCACATTCCAAAGATTGTGTCAGGGAAGTGTTAGTGGAAAGGACGGCAAGTATATTGGTTGCAAGGGAATCGGTTTCCGTTCGGTCTTGAACTGGTCCGATGAAATAAGTATCTATTCAGGTGCTGAAGATAAGTATATTTCGGCTATGTTCTCGCGTGAATATGCCGAAAAACAACTCCAGAAGTTATTGAAAGAGTCGGATGATGATGTCAAAAAACATTTGGAAGAACAAATTGAAGACCTTGAAAAAAATGGCTTTGACTCTTCGTATCCGATATTCAGGGCTCCTGAATATATTGATACGATAGATAAAACTTACGATACAGTTATTAAACTGAAAATAAAGACGGGACTCGAAGATTCTATAATCAGTAGTCTGAAGGAAGTTGAACGCTATCGCTATATATTGTTGTTCTTGCCTCACTTGCAACAAATAGAATTCAAAATAGAAGAAAACTATTCCATAACGTATAAAAAAGAGTCGCCTCGTGAAAACGTGGTGAGGTTGACCATTAATAATAATGGTGAGGAGTCAAGTGAGGAGTTTTATTATTTTGAGAGAGTAGAACAGTTGAGCAGTAAATGTTCAGGGGCCGATAAGGTGTTGTTGGGTATCGCTATTCCTTGCAATGCCGATGCACGGATAATGAATCCCACGTTGTATACATTCTTCCCTATCCTGGGCTTGCCTTCTCCTTTCCCGGCTCTGCTGCACGCAACCTTTTTCTTGGACGATAACCGCAATGACCTTGATCTCAGGACCGATGATACAAAAAATGCAAACATAGAGGTCTTTAAAATGTTGCTTCAATTTTACATTGACACGGTCGTTGAAAAGATTCCTCCTGAAAGGCGTCTTGGTCTGCTGCTTCCTGTGGGGATGCCCACTAATTGCAAGGATGCGTTCAAGTTCAATGATAGCTTGTCAAGATTAGGGTGTGAAACCTGTTTTATAAGTGAATGTAAGGAAAAAGAGTTGCTTTATACCGTAAATGATAAGTGTATTAAAGGAACGGATGCTCCAATTGTGCTGGACCGTTTTCCTGAACAGACAAAGCTACTTAAAGACGATAAATTCTCTCTTCTTGTAGACTTTATCGAAGATGATAGGTTGCGCGCTTTTGCCAAGCGCTTGGCCGGTGATAATGGTAATGCCGAGGAATATCTTTGTAATGCTATAAACGGCAAATCAGGGCAATGGGATACCACTAGCCGTATCGCTGTATTCAAATGGTGGCATTCGTTGGGTTACACCAAGCTGCCCAATTTGTTGAAGACAATTAAAGGGGATTTTGTAGATACCGGAAATGGACCTTGTTTCCTCTCGGAGGACGAAACTCCTGTTTGGGTTGAAAATATACCACAGTGGGCAAAAATATCGGTATTGCACCGCGAAGACCAAAAAGAGATGCAGAATCAGTTTAAATCTGAGATTGATGCTGGTCGTGCCAATCGTAATAATCAAAGTGAATCCTGGAAGCGCGTATTGTCCGGTATCATTAATAAAGGACTGGTCAATATTCAGGAACAAAGTTCCCGCCAGGTAGTGATATCGCCTATAAATACATCAGTTGTTGATCTTTCGCAAGCCAAGGAGTTCCTGGAATGGTTGTGGAGTGTATGGAATGATTCGGGCTTTGAAGACAATGTCAAGAAAATAGACTTTTTTGTACCTGCCGCTGGCGCCGTGCGCCCAGCGAAAGAGGTGTACATGGGGGAATCATATGGCAACCGATACGGCGCGGAAATCTTTAGACTTATAGGCGGATATAATGAATTGTGTGATATAGGATTTGGGGCTTCCGATGAAAAAAGCCTACAGGCATTTTTGCAGGACCTGGGAGTATCAAAATATCCAAGGTTGCATGAAGTAAACAAAGATAAAATCTGTGCTGATGATGACGTATGGGAATATAAATTTGTGAAATTTGTATTGGACAGACATCCTCTCCAGTGTGAAAGTGTAAGGTCGTATAATGCCACATTATATTCAATTGATAAAATTGAGTCTATTTTAGAAAAACTTAGTACAAAACAGATTTTACGTTGGATTTTCTCGGACTCGAAACTTAGAAACGCTATCGAAAACGATGTGCAACCTAAGAACTGTAGCATTGGGTATCTGCCACCTAGTAAATGGTATCCGATTAAGCATAACAGCGGATGGCAATTGCCATCTTATATGAGGTTCCTGTTGTCAAATTATTGCTGGATTGAAGTGGGGACAGAGAAATATTCGCCTAAGCAACTGATGATTGCCAATAATGACTATTTGAATGAGTTTGGTCTGAAGTGCATCTCGGAAAGTGATGTTGAGGAACTTGCCGATGGTATATGTGACAAGGAGGAACTGCGTCATCTGTTGATTCTTCTTGGAGTAAAGACTACGTATCTTGAACTTGATGCGGATAAATTCTACGGGCTGCTACTGGATTTGCCCAAAAATGATGAGGAGAAAGCGAAAAAGGTATTCAAGGAACTGTACAGAACAATAATTGACAACAGCCCGAATATTGAAAAGAAGTACAGGGTCTTGTACGAATCTGATTCTGAAAAAAGAAAGGAGTTTGAGCAGAATGGTGTGGTGTTGGTCAAGAAGGGTGGCGCGAGTTGCTTTGAGCCAATTAGCAAGGCGTTCTTCTCAAGTTCGGCAGTGGTGGATGTTAATGACAGGTACCCGATTGATGTTCCTGCCCGAAGAGGTAAACGTGATGATTTTAATAACATTCTTTGTATAAAGCCATTTGAAATTGATTACACTGTAAAGAGTAAGGAGATATCGTGCTGCAACGATGCCTTCCAGAGTGACCTGCAATCATTCATTCCATGTATTATGGCATATCGACGCGGCAAGAAGGATGAGGTATTCAACTTGACGGTGGAACTGGTGAAAACGGCTCGTATTGAGGACAAGAACGGCGGTCGGGAGTATGAATGTGAAGGTCGCACTCAGGAGTATACCTTGCTGAAGATGCAGAACAGACATTGGCTGATATGTGTAGGCGATGAAACGGAATATGGAAATTTGAAAAAAGAACTTATTGCCGACAACCTGGTCCAGATTTTCAATGTCCTGTTCAACTTCCCATCAAAGGATTTCCTTAATAAGGTGGAGCAGTTGTTTATCTATTCACAAAGACAACGTGAACATTTTATCGAGGATGAATTGGGCTCTGTCGAGGAGATTGAGATTGCAATGCAGGAGATAAGACAATCGGGTGAGTTTTACGATAAGTTGAAGGATTTGTTCGGTTACAATGATGGCGATGACGTGTATAATGCAGTCATGGATATCGATTGGAACAATATCTCAATTGGGGACTTGCAAAAAATTGCAGCGCTTTTGGTAAGAACGGAAATTACACTTGAGGCTTTGAATGACCGGCTCGAACGTGATATTTCTGTTGCTCCCTATAACAGGGCTGCGCTAATGAGGTGCTATGAAACGGACAGCATGTATGTGCGTTCATATATATACACTGCAATTGAAGGTGACAGTGGCAGACACTACGAGCTGGATAACTTGTGTTGTGAATTTGAACGTCGTGTAAAGTTATACAACGGCGACGGCTTGGAGAATATTGATTTTGATTGTCAGCAAGTGTATGATGGGATGAAAGCAACATTCTTCGACGATAAGAATGTCAGATGTGACGGTGTCCTGTGTGATTACAAAGATATCAAGGTTATATATGACGATAATGTGAATAGGTTGAAGCCTGTGTTTGAGGAATATGGATTGAGCCTTAATGATTTTGCCAATTCGCCTGAGAATAACTCCTTGCTGTTCTTCAAAGATTCAGAACAACTGCGGGAAAGCGTTAAGTCTTGTATTGAAAAGTTGAAAAATCAAGTGCAGGAAGAGAATGATGTCAAAACCGATTGCAACTATTTGAGCTCGTTGATTGAGAGTGCTGGCATTAAAGATGATTTGTCTTCGGGTAAGGTAATGAGCAAGGGAACAAATGCTGCAAAAAAAGGCGGTGTTACGAAAGCAACTACTGAAAGGGCTGAACGTCGGAATAAACGACAAGGAAATATTGCCGAATATATTGTTGTCCTTAAACTTGTTGCAGGAGAGATATCCCAAGTCAATGAGTACTTTAAGGATTGCGTCGGGTATGATGTTTTCTGGGTGTCGGGTGCAGCCAAGGACATTCAGACCATAGAGGACGACACCCATGCCTATGACTGTTCCGTAACGGATGACGGTGCGGGGTATGACATAAAACTGGTTTCAAAGGATAAGGGTAAGGTAATGTATATTGAGGTCAAGAGTTCTTCGGGGGATAACTGTTCTTTCTTCATGTCGGAAAATGAACGTAGCACTGCCATCAGGAAAAACAGTGAAACCGAACAATACAGAATTGTGTTTGTGTCGAATATCAGAATTGATGGCAGTGAATCAAAACCGGGTATAACATTTATTGATGCACCGCTTGAAGAGGCGTTCAATTCGCACCCCACTCAATACAATGTAGTTTTTGATGAGGAAAAATTGACTAAGGCAAACCGTAGGGTTCTGTAAATGGGCCTGAATGGATGGTAAAACCTGAATGAATTTGAATAAATAAAAGACAAGGAGGAATAAAATTATGAATGTCGATTTGTTTAATCTGGAAAGGTTCGTGACTGCGCAGGATGCGTACAATTCGTACAATATTGCCCTGGAGGAGATAAAGGCCGGGCAAAAACGCACGCACTGGATGTGGTATGTGTTCCCGCAGATCAAAGGGCTGGGACATAGTGACAGGTCGCGTAAATTTGCCATCAGTTCATTGCTTGAAGCCAAGGCCTACCTTGAACACGATACGCTGGGTGGGCGTCTGCGCGAAGCGGTGGAGGCTCTTCCTGCCTATGGTAATGCCGAAAGGATTTTCGGACATCTGGATGCAATGAAACTGCATTCTTGTCTGACGTTGTATGATATTGTATCTCCACATGGCATATTCGCCAATTGCCTCTATAAGTATTTCGGCGGTGAACGTTGTGAGAGCACCTTGAAGATGGTGTCGACGGAACTGTTGTGTTATGAGGGCGATAATGCTTTTGAGAGGAATGGTGTAAGAGAGGTTCCAAGAGCTTTCCTTGAGAGGATTGACGGGTCGGCACAACTGACGGGTGAGAATGTCACAGGAACGCTGCTCGACCTGTTCGGGCGCGGTGAGACTATGCGGAAACTCCTGTGTGAATATCTTTGGGTTAAGGATGCCGGCAACTACAGGGTCTCTTGTATAAGCAATGCATTACTGGTTTATATGAGAGATACATTCCTGGAAATAGCACGCAACTCAAAAGATGATGTACTGCACAAAGAGATGAAAGGAATGTATGACCGATGCTTGCATGCAAGAGATATTGAACTGTTCCAGGTTGTTGACGCGTTTGATGAGTTCCTGAAAAAGTATTGGAATGATGCCCGTGTAAAACCAGTTATTGACAATTACATGAAGGAATCCTTGTGTAAGTACATTCACCGTCCGGAATATACGCCGGATGCTATCGAACGCCTTAGGCCCGATGAGGTGTTTGTCTTCGGAAGCAACCTTGAAGGTAAGCATGGTAGTGGTGCTGCCCGCGCTGCCTTGGACAAGTTCGGAGCCGTGTGGGGGCAAGGTGTGGGACTGCAGGGACAGAGCTATGCAATCCCTACAATGCACGGAGGCGTGGAGGCTATAAAGCCGTATGTTGACGGTTTTATTGATTTTGCCAAGGAACACACCGGACTTTTCTTCTATGTGACGCGTATCGGTTGCGGTATTGCAGGTTTCAAGGATAGCCAGATTGCTCCTCTGTTCAAGGATGCCGTGGAGGTGCCCAATATCTGCCTGCCGAAATCATTTGTGGATATATTGGGCTAGTTTTCCGAAATCATATGACAACCCGGCTTTTCCAATTTGAAAGTGTATAAGCATTGTGTGTGTGGGTGGATATATGCTGTTTGCCGCTATCGGCTAAAGTGCAATGGCTTGCGTCAATCATTTTTTTTGAGTTGTTTATAGCTGGTTTTACAGAAATTTATGCTACTTTTACAAACTGAAAAACGGATTGTCTCTTCTCCGTGATAGGGTTTTGTAAAAGGATTTTTTGAATTTCTGATATCATAATGAAGTCTAAGGTTGTTATCCCGTTCCGCTGGCCGGGTGGAAAATACTATGCAATAAAACAGTTGAGGGCCTTTTGGGAAAATCATGGGCATACAGAGTACAGAGAGGTGTTCTTTGGTGGTGGCTCGGTGTTTTTTGGCAAGAATAAGGTTGAGCATAACTGGATAAACGACATTGATCCCGACCTTGTGAACACTCTAAGAATCCTGCAGGATGCGACCACCCGTAACCAATTGGCCGATATGTATCGCCATGAAGATGAGGCTACCCCCGAAAGCTACGCTGTAGTAAAGGCTATGGAACCAAAGAGTGATTTGGAAAGGGCATACAAGTATTACTATTTGAATCGCACTTCGTACAGCGGAAAGATGAGGAATCCGTCTTGGGGATATCGCCCTAAAAGAAGTCTGCCGCCACGTAGATGGCACGAAAGGATACTCCCTTGCGGTGAGAAACTTGAGGGGGTGAAGATTACTTCTTTGGATTTTGCCGATGTAATGCTTGCCGACTCTGACAACAAGGTACTGATGTTTCTTGACCCACCTTATTACAATGCACAGCAGTATGTACATTCGTTTGTTGAAGAGGATCACAGGAGGTTGGCCGAGGTCTGCAAGCGGACTAAACATGATTTTTTTCTGACTTATGATGATTGCCCCGAAATTCGTGAACTTTACAGTTGGGCAAATATTTACGATTTGAAGTTCTATTATAGACTGGATAATTCAAGGGATAATGATGACAAACGCCAGATAGGCTCTGAACTGGTCATTACTAATTTTGAGGTAAAGTTTGATAAGTAGATATGTGGCGGCAGTTGCAACTTTTTGAGAACAGGGAAGACGGCAAGGGAAATGAGGCTTCGGTAGTCCTGCGAAGACTCCCGAAAACCAAGTCGAAGTGCTGTGATAATGTGCGCCCTTTTTTGCGTTATCCGGGTAGCAAATACAATGCATCGAAGTTTATTGAGCCTTTTTGGGCTAATGTGGAGTTCGACGAGTACCGTGAACCTTTTTTGGGTGGGGGTGCAGTGTTCTTCAAGATGCCCAAGTGCCGTTTTTCGGTACTCAATGACCTTGATGAGGATTTGCTGAACTGCTATAAAGTAGTTCAGGACGCGGAACTTGTTGCGAGACTGAAGTCGGATGTGGCTGGTGTGGTTCCCACGCGTGAGTGGTTCGATGAACTTAAGTACACTGAGCCTGTCGACAATTATGCAAGGGCATTGAAGTACTTCCTTATTAACAGGACGGCTTATAGCGGAATCATGAATCTGCCTAATTGGGGGTTCCACCCTGTTAAAAGTGTGCAGCCCGATAAGTGGCCCGAACGTCTACAGTCTGCTCATGACAAGCTTGCTGCCGACGTTGAACTGACTAACCTGCATTTCAGGGAGGTGATAGAACGCCCATCGGACAAGCGGGTGTGGATGTTTGTCGATCCGCCTTATTTTGCGGCCGACCAAAAACGAGCCTACAAGAAATGTTTTCAGCTTGAGGACCATAAGGAACTGGCCGAACTGCTCCAGCTCACTCCACATATGTTTTGCCTGACGTATGACAATTGTCCACAAATCAAGGAAATGTACTCCTGGGCAAATATATATGAACTGGAGTGGATGTATCACACTGCAAATTCCAATGTAACAACGAGAAAGAAGGGAAAAGAGCTTATTATAACTAATTATGAGCTTCCTGAATAAATAGAACGCTTCCCGGCCGGGAAGCGTTCTATTTATTATTTCCAACTCTCGGGGATTGTGTTGAGAATGTATTTCTTGTTCTTGCGGAACTCCGAGTCGTGTGGAATCACATCATAACCTTTGTATTTCCTGTATCCGCCAATGTGTGGCCTTATGACGATGTTTTCGCCCTCAATGCTGTATTTGAATTTCAGATTCGGGTTTATGACATCGGAAAATTCCGGCAGGTTCCATTTATAATTGCCAAACCCTTTTTTAATATTCTCTTTCCCTTTGCCAATGAGGTAATGGAGTGGAAGGTCCTCAATCGGGACAATGATAAAGTTTACCTCCTTTACGCTTTTGTGTTGCGGTAATTGGTCCTCCGAAATGATGATGGCTACATAATCTATGTCCGATTTCTTATAACCTCTCGTGGGGAACTGTCCATGAGTACCCATGACCTCTGTGCCTAAATCCTTTGTCCTGACGTCGCACATGTTCTTCGAAGTACCTTTGATCTGTACTCTGTATACGCTGCTGTCCTTGTATATCAGTACGTCGTAAGGGCTGTATGTGGGTGTGTCTCCGTTCACGGTCAATCCTGAGTCTTTCAAATGCTGTATGAACATCTCTTCTTTCAGGTTTCCTTTCAGACCCATTACGGCTGCCCTGAAGTATTCTGGTTTGCATAGCATTTCAATGATTTCATAGTCTTCAAGGAATGTCTGGTTGCTGAGGAATGGCAGTTCGCTGTCCTGTGGTATTTCGCGTGTGTCAAGCTGTGTGCCGTTGGGGAGATTTATGTTCAATATATCCCATCTGTTGAGCCACGTTGAGTCCCATGGAAAGTATGCAGGGTCGGCCAACCTGTGCTCCCACTTCTTGTGACGTGGAATCCGGTCAAATGGCACAACGAGAATACCTTTCTCGGGGTGCTGTATACATAGGATGTCAAATGTGGGCTCTTCTGTTGAGTAAAGATTGAATGGGGCTGTCTCGTCGCCGTGTGTCTTGTGCAGGGCAACTCCAATTTTTGTGCCCGCTTTGGTGATGCCGGAAACCTGAGTCTTGGCTTGTATTGCAACACCGTTGACATACAGGTCGACATCGCTGTCTCCAACACCGTCCTCAATGCGGATGGTTGAGTCGTACCTTTTTATTATCTTCTTAAGATACTCTTCAAAGGCAATACCCTTGATGGGGCGTAATATGTTTGCGTCCTTTTGAGCCACAGCGTCTATGCTTGCCCAGTCGATATTCTTGATTTCGATTATCTTTTCGAAACGTTCCTTCAGTTCTTTAGGTATCATGTCAATTAATATGCTGTTTTTTGCGGTAGTTTATGGGTTGAGTTCGCCAAATGATACCGCGCATGTCCTTTGTCTGTTTTGATTTTGTCCCTTGCAAATATAGTCACAAACGAGCGAGAAATATGAAGCTCGCTTCGATATTTTTCACAGCGAGTGCCGTTAATATTCGGTTTTTCCAAATATAGTCACAAACGAGCGAGAAATATGAAGCTCGGTTCAATATTTTTTACAGCGAGTGTAAGCAGTGCCATATTTTTATGGATATTCTTTTGTGAGTGCATTCTCTGTTGGAAAATTCTTTCCCAGTGTGTATTTTTGCAGAGTCTTTAGTCGCTTGAAGTTTTCCTTTATGCGGG
>JAZQZM010000016.1:0-12922 GCA_045634085.1 Bacteroidaceae bacterium | reverse complement strand
ATTGGATATGGAGGAAGAAGATATTAAATTTTTCAAAAAGGAAACAGGTGCACGCATGGTGACAGGATACAAAAAAGACGTTGAATTTGTCAATAGTTTCATTTTTGAATTGTGGTTGTTAAACGAGATTCTCAACCATCCCGATTATGCTCAAAAAAGGATATTGAATTTAGCAGAGACTCAAATGCCTTATTTTGCCAAAGAATTCAAATTTGTCGCATATTAAGATTCTTAGGAATAATTTTAAATATAATGGAGAACAATTCACTGCTGAGCAAACTTAATGACCTTGAGGCAAGGTTCCAGGAGGTGTCGACACTGATAACCGACCCTGCTGTCGTTGCCGACATGAAGCGTTTCGTGAGGCTCAACAAGGAATACCGCGAACTGGAGCAGATTCTCGATGCCCGCCGCCGCTACATTCAGTTGCTTACCTCACTGAGTGAAGCTAAGGACCTGCTCGCCAACGAAAGCGACACAGAGTTGCGTGAGATGGCGCGTGAGGAGATTGAGATGTGCGAGAACGAGATTCCCAAGACCGAGGAGGAGATAAAGCTGCTGCTAATCCCCGCCGACCCCCAGGACGACAAGAATGCCATTCTTGAAATCAGAGGCGGTACAGGTGGTGACGAGGCTGCTATCTTTGCAGGCGACCTGTTCCGCATGTACACAAAGTACTGCGAGAGCAAGGGCTGGAGACTCGAGGTTTCGAGCTGTAGCGAAGGCACATCGGGCGGTTATAAGGAAATTATCTGTACTGTCAGCGGCGACAAGGTGTATGGCACACTCAAATACGAGTCGGGAGTACACCGCGTGCAGCGAGTGCCGGCAACCGAGACGCAGGGACGTGTACACACATCGGCTGCGTCTGTAGCTGTGTTGCCCGAGGCTGAGGCTTTTGACGTTGAGATAACCGAAAGCGCAATCAAGTGGGATACATTCCGTTCAAGCGGTGCTGGAGGACAGAACGTCAATAAGGTGGAATCGGGAGTGCGCCTGCGCTATCCATGGCTCAACCCCGAGACCAACCAGGTTGAGGAGATTCTCATCGAGTGTACCGAGACGCGCGACCAGCCAAAGAACAAGGAACGCGCTCTGGCACGCCTACGCACCCTCATCTACGACCGAGAGCATCAGCGATATGCCGACGACATTGCAAGCAAGCGAAAGACAATGGTGTCTACCGGCGACCGTTCGGCAAAGATACGTACATACAACTATCCGCAGGGACGCATAACCGACCACAGGATAAACTACACCATATATAACCTCAGTGCGTTCGTCAACGGCGACATACAGGATTGCATTGACCACCTGATTATAGCTGAGAACGCCGAGAGAATGAAAGAACAGGAACTATAATAAAAAAACATATGCCATGAACAGACAAGAACTTATCAAGCAGATTAAAGAGAAACGTTCATTCCTTTGTGTAGGCCTTGACAGCGACATCAAGAAGTTGCCGGCTCATTTGCAGAACAGTGAGGATGCTGTATTTGAATTCAACAAGGCCATCATCGATGCCACTGCCCCCTACACTGTTGCCTACAAGCCAAACCTCGCATTCTACGAGGCTTGCGGCGTGAAGGGCTGGATAAGCTTTGAGAAGACCGTAAACTACATCAAGGAGAACTACCCCGAGATTTTCATCATCGCCGATGCAAAGCGTGGCGATATCGGCAACACATCATCACTCTACGCGCGTTCATTCTTTGAGGAGATGAAGGTTGACTCAATCACTGTGGCTCCTTACATGGGCGAGGATAGCGTGAAGCCATTCCTTGCATACGAAGGCAGCTGGGTTATTGTGCTTGCTCTCACATCGAACCCCGGTTCACACGATTTCCAGCTCACAAAGGACGAGAACGGCACAATGCTCTTCGAGAAGGTTCTTGAGACCTCACAGAAATGGGGAAGCGACGAGAACATGATGTACGTTGTAGGTGCTACACAGGGCAAGTCGTTCGAGAATGTACGCCGCATCGTACCCAACCACTTCCTTCTTGTTCCCGGCGTAGGTGCACAGGGCGGTTCGCTTGAGGAGGTATGCAAATACGGTATGAACGATGACTGCGGTCTTCTTGTTAATGCAAGCCGCGCAATTATCTTTGCCGACGGCAGCGAGAACTTCGCGGCTGTAGCGGCTGAAAAGGCACACGACTACCAGCAGCAGATGAAACGTGAACTCAAAGCAAGAAACGTCATCTGACAGGCAGACCAGATAAAAAAGTTTACATAGTGTTCAAATTCGCATCTTTTGCGATAATTTATACAAAAACGCAACTTTTTATTGTGCGAAATAGTTATCTTCGCAATTAAACAAGCAAGAATACAAAGAAACAGGATATGAAATTCACAGCAAAACAGATTGCGTCTTTCATTGGCGGCGAGATTGTCGGTAACGAGAATGCCGAAATCTACACATTTGCAAAGATTGAAGAGGGTGTGCCGGGAGCAATATCGTTCCTTGCCAACCCGAAGTATGCCGAATACATATACACTACCCAATCGTCTGTAGTACTCGTCAACAAGGACTTCGAGCCCAAAGACGAGATTCAGGCAACACTCATCAAGGTTGACAACGCATATGAGAGCCTTGCCAAACTGATGATGATGTACGAAGCAACAAAGCCCAAGAAACAGGGAATAAGTTCACTTGCATCAATTGCCGCCAGCGCCAAGATTGGCGAGAACTGCTACATTGCTCCGTTCGTTGTGATTGGCGAAGGATGTGAAATTGGTGACAACTGCTGCATACACGACGGTGTGTCAATTGGCGACGGTGCCAAAGTGGGCAACGGTTGCTTGCTTTACGCGCACGTGACCGTATATCATGACTGCCGCATCGGCAACAACTGTATTCTGCACAGCGGTTGCGTCATCGGTGCCGACGGATTCGGATTTGCGCCCACAGCAAACGGATACAACAAGATTCCACAGACTGGTATCGTAGTCATAGAGGACAATGTCGAGGTGGGAGCAAATACATGTATAGACCGTGCTACAATGGGTTCTACCATCATCCGCAATGGCGTGAAGCTCGACAACCTTGTACAGATTGCCCACAATGACGAGGTGGGAAGCCACACTGCAATGGCGGCACAGGTAGGTATTGCCGGTTCTACAAAGATTGGACAGTGGTGTATCTTCGGCGGCCAGGCAGGAATCTCGGGACACAGCACAATAGAGGATCGTACAACAGTTGGACCACAGTGCGGTACAATAGGTAACCTCAAGGGTGGACAGACACTCCTTGGTTCTCCGGCAATGGATGCCAAAGAGTACATCCGTGCCGCAGCATACATGAAGCGTCTCCCCGAAATGGACAAGAAAATCAAGCAGCTTACAAAAGAGCTCGAAGCATTAAAAAACAAATAAACCAAATACAGTTCCATGAACAAGCAAAAGACACTCAACGGTAGTTTCTCACTCTTTGGCAAGGGATTGCACACAGGCTTGAGCTTGACAGTGACTTTCAACCCGGCACCCGAGAACTACGGCTACAAGATACAGCGTATTGACCTTCCTGGCGAACCCATTATCGATGCAATTGCCGAGAACGTGACCGAGACAACCCGCGGTACTGTACTCACCAAGGGTGAGGCACGTGTCAGCACCATCGAGCATGCCATGGCAGCACTCTTTGCACTCGGCATCGACAACTGTCTTATACAAGTAAACGGCCCTGAGTTCCCAATTCTTGACGGAAGTGCAATACATTATGTCGAAAACATAGAACGCATCGGTATCAAGGAACAGAATGCCGAGAAGGATGTGTTTGTAATAAAGTCCAAGATAGAAATAAAGGACGAGAAAACAGGCAGTTCAATCATAATTCTCCCCGACGAGAACTTCAGCCTTAACGTGCTCGTGCATTACGACAGTGACATACTCTTCAACCAGTATGCGACACTCGAAGACATGGACAGTTTCAAGAGTGAGATTGCGTCGAGCCGTACATTCGTATTTGTACGTGAACTTGAACCGTTGCTCAACCTTGGTCTCATCAAGGGCGGCGACCTTGACAATGCAATCGTTATATACGAGAAGGAGATGGTACAGGAAAAATTTGACATGCTCACCGACATGCTGGGCACCCCACGCATGGATGCCAAGAAACTCGGTTACCTGAACCACAAGCCTCTTGTATGGAACAACGAGCCGGCTCGTCACAAGCTGCTCGACATCATCGGCGACCTTGCACTCATCGGCAAGCCACTCCAGGGACGCATTATTGCAACATGTCCGGGACACACAATCAACAATAAGTTCGCGCGCGCCATGCGCAAGAATATCCGTGAGCATCAGATTCAGGCACCGGTATACAACCCCAACCTGGAGCCGGTAATGGACATCAAGCGCATCAAGGAGCTTCTGCCCCACCGCATACCCATGCTCATGATTGACAAGATTGTAGAACTCGGTTCAAACTGCATCGTCGGCGTCAAGAACGTTACTGTGAACGAACCGTTCTTTGCTGGACACTTCCCAGAGGAACCAATCATGCCGGGCGTACTGCTTGTTGAGGCCTTGTCACAGTGCGGGGCGCTGCACACGCTGAACATGCTTGACGAGCCAGAGAAATACTCTACATATTTTGTAAAGATTGAAAAGGTTCTCTTCTACAAGAAGGTAGTACCGGGCGACACACTCATCTTCAAGGTTGAGCAGGCAGGACCAATGCGTCACGGGCTTGCAATGATGAAAGGATATGTGTTTGTGGGTGAGAAACTTGTTGCCGAAGCACAATTTACAGGACAGATAACAAAAAACAAAGAATAATACTATGATTAGTCCATTAGCACACATACATCCAGGAGCCAAACTGGGTGAGAACTGTACAGTAGAACCTTTTGTTTACATTGAGGACAATGTAGTGATTGGTGACAACTGCCACATCATGGCACACGCGTCAATTCTCAGCGGTACACGAATGGGAAACAACAACAAGATACACCACGGTGCCGTTGTTGGCGGTATTCCTCAGGACCTCAAGTTCGTAGGCGAGGAGACAACACTTGAGATGGGCGACAACAATATGGTGCGCGAGAATGTTACTCTTAACCGCGGAACAGCATCAAAGGGCAAGACTGTTATAGGCAGCAACAACCTCTTTATGGAGAATGCCCACATTGGTCACGACAGCGTAATCGGCAGCGGATGTATCATCGGTAACTCTACCAAGATTGCCGGCGAAGTGACAATCAGCGACAATGCAATCCTCAGCGCATGCGTACTCGTACACCAGTTCGGTCACATCGGCAGCTACGTGATGATACAGGGCGGCAGCCGCATAAACAAGGATATTCCGCCATACATCATCGTTGGCCGCGACCCTGCAAGATATTGCGGATTGAACATCATCGGTCTGCGCCGCCGCGGTTTCAGCAATGAGACAATAAAGAGCATACATGATGCATACCGTCACATCTACGAGAGTGGCACTATCGTGTCTACAGCCGTTGCACGCATAAAGGAGGGCGGCAACATAACACCCGAGGTTGAGTATATCCTCAACTTCATTGAGAAGGAATCAGAGAGAGGCATTATTGGCTAAGCCTCTTTTGAATCCTTATAAATTACCTTAACGGAAACAAAAAAACAAAGATATCATGGTTTATAAATTCAGACTCTTATCGGACGAAGTTGAAGATTTCAGAAGAGATATTGAAATTGATTCTGATGCGACCTTCATGGAACTTCACGAGGCTATCCTGAAATCGGCAGGATACCCCGACGACCAGATGACATCATTCTTCATCTGTAACGAAAAGTGGATAAAGGAGGTTGAGATTACACGCGAGGACATGGGAAGCATGTCCGAGGAGGAGAGTTACGCAATGGCCGACACCGTAATAGGCGACCTTGTTGAGGAGGAGAAGCAGAAGCTCATGTATGTATTCGACCCACTCGGTGACCGAGTATTCTACATGGAGCTCAGCAAGATTGAATTCCACAAGAACATTGACGAGGCAGTGTGTACACGCAGCGTAGGAGAAGCTCCGGCACAGACACTTGATTTTGAGGAACTCATGAGCAAGAACCCCGTTGTGGGCGCTGATGACGATTTCAACGAGGACTTCTATGGCAGCGACGAATACAACGACGATGACATTGACCCGGACGGATTCGACATGGGCGGTGCAAGCGAAATGAGTTCAATCGATGACCTTTATTAAACAATATACGGTACAATAGATGAACACACTGGTTGTACTCATTGGACCAACAGCAGTAGGCAAGACTGACACCAGTCTTGCCATTGCTGCTTATTTGGGGTGTCCCATCATATCGGCCGACTCAAGGCAGATGTACAAGGGGATGGAGATAGGTACAGCCATGCCCACCAAGGAAGAACTTGCACGCCACAGGCACTACTTCGTAGGGCAACTTAACCCAGGCGACTACTACAGCGCGGCAAGATACGAGGAGGAGGTGATGGCATTGCTCGAAAAGGAGTTCCCGCACCACCCCACAATGCTCATGTCGGGCGGTTCAATGATGTATATCGACGCTGTGTGTAACGGCATTGATGACATACCCACAGTTGATGACGAGACCCGCGCCATGGTACTTGAGAAGTATGAACGCGAGGGACTTGACAAACTTGCCGACGAGTTGCGTATACTGGACCCCGAATACTACCGCGAGGCCGACATCAAGAACCCCAAACGTGTGATGCATGCCCTTGAGATATGTTACATGACAGGCAAGAAGTACAGCAGTTTCCGCAAGCAGCAGAAGAAAGAACGTCCTTTCAGGATAATAAAGATTGGACTGCAGCGCGAACGTGAGGAACTGTACGAACGCATCGGGCGCAGGGTCGACATGATGATTGAGAACGGACTGGTTGAGGAGGCAAAGAGTTTTGAACACCTCAAGCACCATAACTCACTCAACACGGTTGGCTACAAGGAGATATTCAAGTACCTCGACGGAGAGTGGACACTACCCTTCGCTATCGAGAAGATTAAGCAGAACACCAGGATATACTCACGCAAACAGGTCACCTGGTACCGCAAGGACGAGGATATCACATGGTTCCACCCAAGCGATATCGACGGAATAATAAAACACATTGAAAAAGCACTTGCACAATAAGAGTAACTATTCAGGCAGTGTGCAAATTGATTTTCCGGTCTTCATACCATTAGTCGTATCTCTGTATTATTTTATTGTGTTTTCTATTATGGTTTCCATTCCTTCGCAAGAAAATGCTAAAACATTAACACAAACACCTATAAAAAATGACGCGTACACTGACAACTATCTTCACAGCAGTCATACTGCTGTTGGGCGTGCAGAAAAGCAACGCACAGAACATCCAGGTTCTTTATGACACAGAACGTGATTGCGTAACCTCTACAGTAGAGATGTTCCGTCCCGACAACTATGGTAGCACGTTCTTCTTTGTAGACATGGACTACACACCCAAGGTACAGGGAGCATATTGGGAGATTTCACGCGAACTCTGCTTCTGGCAGAACAGCAAGTACTCGTGGCTGTCACTGCACCTTGAGTTTGACGGCGGACTCAACAATACAGCCGGTTCATTCAACAATGCATGGCTGACTGGTCTCACATACTCGGGTCACTCAAAGGACTTCAGCAAGACATGGTCTGTTTCAGCCATGTACAAGTTCATCCCCGACACAAAGGATGCTGCAGGCAAGTCACAGGAGCACAATTTCCAGATTACCGGTGTGTGGGAAATCAATTTCGCCAACGGCTGGTGTACATTCAGCGGTTTTGCTGACTTCTGGCGCGAGATGCGTCCATGGCAGGGCACAGAGTTCATATGGATGTCGGAACCACAGTTCTGGGTGAACCTCAACAAGATAAAGGGTTGGGAGGATATCAACCTGAGCATAGGAGGCGAGGTTGAGCTTTCGCAGAACTTTGTCGAGAAAGGTTTCCGTGCAATGCCTGCCGTAGGTGCAAAATGGACATTCTAATCAAAAATAAAACAAACACAGATACAAGATGCTAAAGAAACTATTCGGTTTTGACTCAACCAAAACCACAATCAAGACTGAAATCGTCGCCGGTGTTACGACGTTCCTCACAATGTCATACATCCTGGCCGTAAACCCATTGATATTCAATGGACTTATGCCCGACAATGGTGCTGTTTTCACAGCAACGGCGCTTGCGGCTATTGTCGGATGCCTTGTAATGGCATTCTGGGGCAAACTACCATACGGACTAGCTCCGGGTATGGGACTCAATGCTTTCTTTGTGTATACCATTTGCGGTATAATGGGATATTCATGGCAGTTTGCGCTTACCGCAGTGCTCATTGAAGGTCTTATATTCATTGTACTCACGCTGACAAATGTACGCGAAGCCATAGTCAATGCAATACCTCTGAATCTGAGATACGCTATAGGCGGCGGTATCGGACTATTCATTGCCTTCATCGGACTGCAAAGTTCGGGACTGGTCATTAAACAGGACAGCACACTCGTTACTCTTGGCGATGTGACATCAGGCAGCGCACTGCTTGCCTTGATTGGTCTTGCCATAACCGGTGTACTTTACATCAAGAAGGTAAGAGGCGCAATGCTCATCGGTATTCTTGCAACAACAGTCATTGGTATTCCAATGGGTGTGACCGGTAAAATCACTGGCATTATCGATACACCCGATTCAATAGCTCCGATATTCTGCAAGTTCGAGTGGGAAAATGTATTTACGCTCGATATGCTTGTCGTTGTATTCACATTGTTGTTTATTGACATGTTCGATACCATCGGTACACTTGTAGGTGTGAGCACAAAAGCCGGCATGATCAATGAAAAAGGTCGTATAAAGAACATCAAGGAGGCATTTATGGCCGATGCCATTGCAACCACTGTAGGTGCCTGCCTTGGAACATCCACAACTACTACATATGTAGAGAGTGCATCGGGTGTTGCGGTGGGTGGCCGTTCAGGTCTTACTGCATTTACCGTCGGTGCATGCTTTGCTGTAGCATTGTTCTTCTCGCCCCTATTTCTCTCCATTCCTTCTGCAGCGACAGCACCTGTACTCATTCTTGTAGGCCTCATGATGCTTGAGCCTATTACAAAGATCGAGTTCGACAAATTCAGTGAGGCAATTCCTGCCTTCATCTGCCTTATTGCAATGCCTTTGACATACTCTATCTCAAACGGTATTCTTCTGGGCATCATTTCCTATGCGGTTATAAATATCCTTTGTGGCAAGTTCAAGAAACTGACGCCAACACTATCCATTCTCGCTGTGCTGTTTGTTTTGAAATTCGTATTTGTCAACCCGACTGAAAGTGCAGTTGAAAACAATATCCCTATGACACAGATTCAGAATGTGTACCAGAAATTCAACAACGCTTCAGGTTATGAATGCGACACAGAGGTAAATATCGCAATGGATAAAAAGGAGCAGATTCTTGCAGCACTCAACATCAAGGGAGTTGAGAATGTGGATGCCGAATACCAGAAAAGCATACTTGCCGATTACATCATAACAAAGGATTCTGTTGCCCAAACAGGTGGCTATGATGTCACTCCAGCCCAGGTAAGCCAAGAGAATCTGCCTGTCTTCGTGGCTAATATCGACGTTGTAAATGAAGAGGATACCACAACTGTTACAAAATACGTGATTCCTATCACCGGTCTAATGAACGGTTATGCGGCTATTGATGAAGATGGTACTACTATCTATGGTCTCTATCTATCGCACAAGAACGCTGCTCCGGCCGATACCACATCCGTAGCAGCAAATTCAAGCATCATACAGTGACAATGTACATACTTGAAATGTTCTTTATACTGAAGTATATATTCCTTTAAAGTATACAGACATTACAAATAGACAAAGCGTCTCACGGTCCGTGAGACGCTTTGTCTATTGTAATATATCTGCCGGTCAGAGCCTGAAGGTTCCAAGCTTCAGCAGTTCAATGACCTTTCTGTAGCCTGCTGCACCAACAAAGAGCATCTTCTTGCCAATATTCTCGCACTCAATGCGTGCTGTACCGTCGTAAAGCCATATTCTGTTCTCCTTGTCAATGGTTATGAGTATTGCCTCCTTGCCATCATCTTCGGCAATCTGAATGCCTGTGTATGTAAGGTCGTAATGTTTGCCGTCGAATGCCACCTGTATATTGCATCTGTTGTCGAAACTTATACGCGCCGACTTGTCACCCAGTGTGTTGTTACCGTTACCTTTGATACGTCCGCTTTTGGGATAATAGAAGCTGTACTGGTATGTTGCCGAACGGTCATATACCGCCTGTATCGCATAGCCACCCGTCCAGTTTTTATTATCCTTATCTTTGATTACAATGTCGTCATCAGTTGTCTTTGGGATGTACACAATATTGTGTGTGCTTTCAAGAGTAAAATATCTATAGTCTTCAGCAGTCTGCTTGAACTCTGCCCATACACCGCTTTTGAGCCTTGGGCGGTATTCACGCCAGTTGAGGTTGTCGCGCACAAAATAGCCGTCATACTCGTAGTGTTTCATACTGTGGTTCCTGTAAGTGTAGTACAGTGCATCGCCCTCGGGACAAAGAAGGTGTACATTCAGTGTGTTGTACACAACCTCCCAGTTGCCGTTCTTCTTGCGGTCGACATATATCTTGTCATGTGAAATTTTGGGAACGGAAACATTGCATCGTTTGCTTTTAAGGTAAAAGAACTTGTCATCCTCGTTGTACTGCTTGTACTCATTCCAAGGCTCCACTTTGTCGGCAGGGCGGTATTCGGTCCACTCCTTGCCATCCTTAACAAAATAACCGCCGTTGTAGGTTACAAGTGCTGTAGTCTGTGCCATGAGCGACACCATGCCTGAAACAGCAAGCACCAGTGTCAGTAAAATTTTCTTTTTCATTGTTGTATTGTTTTTAGTTTGTTATTCAAGAGAATGTCATCTTGATGATTGCAATGAGGAGAGACCCCTTATCGTTGCGCTCCAGGATGACCGGTACGCGATTATTGTTCTCTGTTGGCTTCGCCCAAGTTGCTCTCGCTCGGCATAGTAAAAGTAGACTTTTCCTCTGCACTCGCTTACCCGCAACTTTCTCTGTACTCTATTTCAAGAACTTCCTTGCATACCCAAAATCTATATGCACGCCGTTCTTGTGCGACTTGCCGGCAAAGAAGTATTCATCCTCGGTAAAGCGTATTCCGTATGAATTGTCGCTGAGGTCACTGTTTATTATAATGTTGCACTTCTTTGCAAAATCCTTCTCGCCACCGAAGCAATATTCATTCACCGCCTTCTCAAATCCGCTTACACCACCGATTATTATGCTCATATGGAAATGCTTCTCGGCAGGAGAGTCGTAGAGGCACATAAGTATGTCGCCTTCGCCCCATAACTGTACAAAACGCTTTCCATTGTTCTCGCTGTTTTGTGTCACTTCGAGCCCCTTTACCTTCACGCCCGGCTTGTGACGGAAAAAGTCGCCGAATTCCCTCAACATCTCATTGTACCCGTTTTCGTTTTGCGAGAAGCTGTAAAGCACAGCAGGCATGCCACCCTGATACTCAACAGCTGCAAACTCTTTGTATTCGGATGTGAGGCCGTCATCATACCATTTGTTTCGCGGGTAATGCCTGATGACATACTGCTCTGCAATATCCTGCGGCGTTATTATGCACGAGATGATATCAGTGAGACCAACTTTGTAACCGGCTGTAAAACTATGATAACTGTTTATCCAGTCATATACGCCCTTTGCTGCGTATGGTTTCTGTTTCCCCTTCAAGTAGGCCGGTACACGGGGTATTGCCACATAGTGCTCATCGCTGCCAGGTATTATCTCAATGAATGAAGGCTCATCAAGTTCGGCAAGTTCCTTCTCAAGGTCATCGAGATTCTCTTTTGCTTCCTCCTTGAATGCTGCAATCTCCTCAGTCAGTTCTTCGCATTCTTCTTCGCTTTCAGCCTTGGCAAGCCTGCTTTCAAGCAGTTCTGTATTGTCATTGAAAATCTTTCGTACAAGCGCCATTATCGACTCGCCGTCGGCACTCGGGCAATAAGGATTATCGGGGTGTTTGCTCAATGCATCCATATTTGTATGTACCCCGAAGTCCATTCCTCCGAACATATCAACATCAACAAAATCTTCAGTGGTCATCTCCATCACCGATCGCATCGCATCCTGCACTCTCTCCATAATATTCATGGTTGCATAAAGAATCATGACATCATCGCCGCTGTCTCTTACAAGCAACGTGTGACCTTCGCATACAAAAATGGACTCTTGTTCTCCATCTTCGCGTTGGCATGCCATGAGCGGGATACCGAATATATCCTCCGACTCCTCATCATAATACTTTTCAAATACACCATTGATAAGGTTGTAACCGATATTGTCTTCAGACATTACTGATACGTAGCGGAATGTTGTATCGGAAGTCTCCAAGCCGGTTACAGACATATTCTGGCCATTCACCTCTAAAACAAGAAAGTCCGAAGGATATTCAAGATATGTATTAGAGCCGGAATTTTCGTTCTCACAAGTCACATGCTCACCGTTGAGAGCTTTGAGTTCAGCAATGAATTTCTGCAACTTATCCTGGTCTACGACCTGAGCATAGGCATTTGTGGCAAGCAAGAGTGCCATCATTATATATATTGTCTTTTTCATAATACCATTCTATTATATTTCAGAATCCGATTTCTATTCCATTCTCGCCTAGAGCCTTGAATGAATCGTAAGAAAGCCCGGCAATGAATACCACAGATAATTCATCGCCCTCATCATTTATCACAAGAGTACTATTTGAATCGCCGTATATTGCGGTCATCATTCCATCCTCCCTGTTCAGCGCCATTAGCTTCATACCCATTACACTCTCCTCTTCTTGCAGGAATATGTCCATGGCCTGTGAAAGCTGTTTGTATCCCTCAGGACCTGTAGCCGTAAATTGTCGCATGCTTCTTATTGATG
>JAZQZM010000015.1:0-67225 GCA_045634085.1 Bacteroidaceae bacterium | reverse complement strand
ATGGCAAATTACTTAAACAGACCAAGCATTTTTGAAATTGCAACAGCATTTGAGGATGGCAAGAATGGGGAAATAAAACAAAAGACAAAAACAAATGTTGTTGTAAATACAACTAGAATCGGGTATGGCAAGAAGAGCACTGTAAGCAAATTTATTGCAATGGCATACGATGAAACAGGCAATAAAGTGGACTCAATAAAAGGTTATTTTCTTGAACCAGAAACAGACTATAATAGAGCAAAAATAAAAAATAGTGATACCTCAATTGCACAAGGAAACTACAAAGTCATTCCTAAGAAAATATTAGAAGAAAGGATAAACACAGAAAGAAGAAAAAGAGGGGAAACAGATATTCAATTAACTTATCAATGGTATGTAGATAGTGTGCCTGGTCGTAGTGGCATTGCCATACATACTGGTAATTATGGGAAGGATACGGAAGGCTGTTTCTTGCCAGGCGAAAATTATTCATATGATAAAGAGACTGAAACTTACAATGTTTGGGAATCCAAGAAAAAAGCAAAAGAACTTTTTGATTTTTTTGACAACTACGGACATAACGGAATAAAAATAAATGTAGATTCCGAGTAATGTATTTTTAGAAACAATTAATCTTATGAAACAGGTTTTTCTTACGCTATTGCTATTTGCGACGCTACTTTCAACAGCCACTGCACAATATTTTCCTGTTGACACTGCACTGCTGAATAAAACATACAGAAAATTATTGAAAAATCCACAATCAAGAGAGTTGCAACTAGATTTTTTCAAGGCTTTTCCTGATAATTGGGACGATTTTAACTCAACATATAAATACAGCGACAAGGATGAGTATGACTTGTCAATGTACAGCCAAGCATATGAGCACATAAAGGTTCTCGCGGAATGTTATGCAATAAACGACACTCTATACTGTAATAAGTTAATCGCATTATCGGTTGGAGCCTCGCTTGACGTCGATGCACCAAACCATCTGCAAAGATTGCTACATTACACAATGCAACAAAGAAATGATGTATTCTTATACTGTCTGTCAAAAATAGAAAAAGGGCATCAGATGCAATTTTGGCAATTCTATTGGTCGAATATCGTAGATGGGCAAAGTCAAGAAAAAGAGTTCGAGGCCCTTTACAACATCAATAAAGAGAAATACCCCTGTTTAATGAAAACTATGTCCATTGCTTTTGAATATTTCAATACAGGAGTGCTTTTTATGGAAGATTTCAAAAAAGTGATGAACAGCAAATAACAAAAACAAGAATCGAGGAATAACCACCTTCAATACATAAAACTATCTTCATTGCAGCCGCCGAAATGGTGGCTGTTTCTTTTAAAAAAATTTTATATAAATTCAGTTGTCAAAGATTATTTGACAACTGCCTCTGATGGTAAGAGTTATAAGGTTAAGTTCTACTCTTTGGAAATGATAATGGCACTAGGTTTCAGAGTGCGTTCAGTAAGGGGTGTTCAGTTCAGACAGTGGGCAAACCAACATTTAAGGGATTTCTTGCAAAAAGGGTTCATTATTGATGATGAACGTTTGAAGAACCCCGATGGTCGTCCCGACTACTTTGATGAGTTGCTTGCTCGTATTAGGGATATTAGGGCATCGGAAAAGCGATTCTATCAAAAGGTGAGGGATTTGTTTGCGTTAAGCGTAGATTATGACAAGACAGACAAGGCAACACAGAACGAGGCTGCTAAAAATTTTTTAGCAGCCTCGTTCTGTCGTTTTAGGGCCGAGTTCTATGCATCCCCGCGATGGTGGCATTTAGCACATTTATAAAGCTCTTTCTTCATCACAATCGCCATCAAAGTCTGAAGGCCAAGTAATTTGAACATCATATGCATCGGCGAAACTGATATCATAACAAGAGTTGGGGTCAAAACTGGCAGGCTCTTCAAACAGACCATCGCCGCCTATTTGCGGCTCTTTCTCTTCGGATATGGCACAAGCAAATTTTACAAATTCCCTTGCAGTATCCGCATTCATCTCATTCTTAATAACATCATAAGCATCTATTGCGCTAAAGACCTCATAAAGAGGCAGTGATTCTGAAGCTACTCGTTCTACTACCGATAACAATTTGTCTAAAAGCTCTTCACTAACAATACTTGTATCACGAAGTTCTTTGCCATCATCACTTGTGTCAATAAGTCCTTTACCATCGGTTGAAACATAAAAATTATAAAGGACATCTTTTATTCTCAACTTATCCGATGACCAGGAATTGCCCAAATCAATTCTCTTTTCAAGAAAAATCTCATCATTGATACAGCATTGGATATTGTACTCACCACAAATAATGCTATCATCCTCATATGTTTGCCAGTCACCCTCCTCCCCATCGTAAAGGCAATGGGCAAACTTTATCATCGTCGTAAGATACCCCCAACCTCTCCTTGTATTAAAGATTTCAAGTATCTCCTCGCTCGTCATCTCTTTTTCCAAGAACTCATCAGAACAACGGAAAAATGCTTTTAGATGTTCCCAAACCTCCTCTATATTATCATACTCACCGAAATTCCATACCGTTTCACCTTCACCGGCATCAATGACTGACATGATTTGACCTAATGCCTTTAAACATAATTTCTGTGCTCTCATATTCTTTATTTTATGTATAGTATTCTTCATCAAACAAAGTACAAAGTTAAAGAATAATACCTTATCTGCAACTATTCCATAATTTTTCTGCGTCTATGTGCTGTTTATAAAATTACTGAAATATTCAATACATAGGATGTGATTGAAAATGTTGCGGGTAACATAAAAAACGAATCCTCTTATACCGCCTTAACGCAAACCTGTAAAACACGCAAAGATAAAAGATTCGGCACTGCCCAATATACCAAAAACTACCCGAATACTGCCCAAACGGGATAGTCTGTTATATATAGTTGTCTATCAGGGAATAAAGATGCTCAGGACTTCTTTGACGAAGAAGAATACTAATTAGAAACAAATCGGTAAGCTACTGATTTTAAACAAGTGGATAACCCATTTTCTTTTGGGTTATCCACTTGTTGTTATGAGGTTGAATAAAAAGAGTTATTTTTAGGCCCGAAAAAGCGAAGTTTACTAAGCGTAAATGAGCATTTTGAGGGCGAGCACAACAACAAAAGAACCTTTTTAGTCAACCTCTTGTCTTGTTTGTTAAAGTAAACAAAATAAAACGCATTTCCTGCGGCAAAGTATTGACAACGGCATGCACGTTTTGTATATTTGCTTAAAAGTGGCAATTCAGCAACCTTGCAGAAAAGGTTATACGGTAATTTTGCATTGTAATTTTAAAGTGTAATAATTATGAGTAACTTTGTTAACAACGGCCAGAGAATACCAAACATTTTTGAGAGAGCAAGAGCGTATGATAATTGGAATGAAGGAAACTTCCCACCGCAAGAAGATGGTTATGACCCCATCAGTGACAAGTACAAAGATTACAAGAAGGTCTACAACCAGCTAACCGAAAAAGAAAAAACATTATCTTTTAAGCACCCATTTTTAGCCATAGAGATAAAAAAAAATAGAGAAAAAGCATTCAAAGCAACGATGCATTTTGATGGCACAGAAGATGGATATGGAGACGCAATCCGTCATTGTTATTGGTGTGCACTAAACCAAGTTTCTGCGGGTTATAACTCACCACTCGCAAAAGAGTTTGGTGACACACACGAAGATATACCAAATAATAGAGCAAAAGCAATGGACCTACATAATAATGCAGTAGGATACCATTTAGGCAACCAAGCTATAATAAATGGTTGGAATGAAGTAGAACTTTTAAACAAAGTAATAAATGCCGCTAACAATGGAACATTACAAATTGAATTTTAAGAGACTCTTTCTCATTCTCATCGCCGCCTTCCTGTTTACAAGTTGCAACAAGATTATAAATATTTTGAACACATTTGGAATAATTCCACCTCAAGAGCAGAGACTTGAGCTTCAACTTGAAAAGCAAGTATTTGATAAACCATTTACATTTGCAGACTATTGCAAAGAAAGATATGACAGTATATTCTTGGTTTATCCATATTTCAATATAGAAAAAAAGGATTTTAAAAATATCAGGATGTCTTGCAGGCTAAAAGATATTTGTGAATCAAACGCTCTATCCGATTCATACTCTACTATACTTTTTATAAACAGAGGCATTGTTAAGGCTTATTCAATTATAGCAACTGCTAATGCAGGCTTTAATGCAAGAGAAGTTGAAAAACATTATATCTTCCCAATCGACCAGAAGTTTATAATGGACAAGGAAAGAAATATTCATATTCACAATGAGTAATATTTGCCATTATCAATGGCTGGGATGAAAACGAACTGTTAAAACATGTAATAAATGCAGCGAACAATGGAAGGCTTAAAATTCTTGAATAGCTTAGTCACATTCACTATCGGCATGCTATTATTTATAGGTTGCAATCCAACCGAGCCAAAACTAGAACTTCAACTTGAAAAGCAAGCAATTGGCAAGCCATTCACCTTTGTTGATTATTGCAAAGAAAAGTATGACAGTATATTTTTGGTTTATCCATATTTTAATACAGAAAGAGAAGATTTTGTCAACTTGAAGATGTCGGATAGATTAAGAAGCATATGTGACAAAAAGACGATGTTTGATTCGTTAACTACAATCCTTTTTATAAATAATAATACCGTAGAAGCATACTCCGTTGTAGAAGTAGATAAGATAAAAATTACACCACCCCAAATACCAGAAAATAAATATATCTATCCTTTTGAGCAGAAATTCATTCTAGATGAAAATAGATATGTTCATATATACGAAGAGTAGCATAATTAACATTAGAAGTAAGCGTTACAGAATCCTGTAACGCTTACTTCTATACTGCTATCTGCTCTCACTTCTTGCCTTCGTTCTTCTCTTTTGGCTGCAGATACTCATCGGGCATGAATACCCTCTCGGCCTGACGTACACCATGAAATGGGGTGACATTATCTCAATGCCGGCCTCGTTGAAGAGGTCCTGGATATGCTGGTGAAGATCGGAGTAGATGGTTGCCATTTTCTCGGGCTGGCGGGTGTAGGCATTTATCTGGTATACAACGTACCAATCGTCCAGTTTTGTCTGCAACACAAAAGGAGCAGGATCGGACTCGATATGCTGTGTTGCAAGAGCAGCCTGTATCATAAGCTGGTGTACCTGTTCCCAGGGGACTTCGTAACCGAAAGTGACATCGGTGTGTATAATAAGTCCATACTCCTGCGTCGATGAACTGTAATTGGTGGTCAGCGAGGAGATAACGTGTGAATTGGGTATGGTGACAATCTCGTTCTTGGGGGGCTTGACAAGGGTCACAAGCCCCATTACAATCTACAATTTGCCTTCCTAAAGATTCCCATAGGCTATTGGAGCTTACCTGCATAAAAGACACATATCACGATACTTGTCTTTGTTATATTATTTATCCGGAACAGACTTCATCCACATTGACAAACAACCTGTTGGTTAAATATTTACAACCATGTACTTTGAAGTATTTGCGCATTTCATTAACTTTGCATCGTGGTTTTCAAGATTATAGAAGAGTGCCAAGGCTGGTTGGCTGCGATATCTGCAGCGGCCGCAGTACATCTGCAGCACAGGATTTCTCGCCAATATGACTTCACCAAAAACAGGTTCAACGATTTTATCAATTAACAATTAAGAAATATTATGGACTATAATTACAGATTGGACAATGATTGCCTTTATGTAACATTATCAGGAAGACTTGATACCGAAAATTCCATCAGGTTCGAGGCCGAAATCATAGAAATATGCAAGAACAACCAGCATAGCAGTATGGTTCTTGACGCGACAGAGCTTCAATATATTGCATCAAGCGGCCTTCGCACAATACTCAAGATTGCGAAGAGTGAAAAGAATTTCAGGATAGAGAATGTACCGGCATCAGTATACAGTGTCTTTGAGATGACCGGATTCTCAAGAATCATTAATATCACAAAGGCATTGCGTAAGATCGACCTGGACAAGTGCGAAAGAATCGGCCTTGGCGGCAACGGTGCCGTATACAGAGTAAGCGAAGATGAGATTGTCAAGGTCAACTACAACCCCGAGACATACGAGGGTCTTGACAAGGAACTCGCAAAGGCCAAGGAGGCATTCCTTCTGGGCATCCCTACAGCCATATCATTCGACATTGTCGATTGCGGCGAGGGCCGACGCGGTGTCGTATATGAAACCATCAAAAGCCTCACTTTGGGCGAGACCATGCAGAACGAACCGGAGCGCATGGAGGAACTCACCGAGAAATATATCGGACAGCTCAACTTGCTCCACTCTATCCGCACCGATAACCCGATATTCACCAGCGCCAAAGAAAACTACCGTAATCAGGTCAAAAACGCATCAATATACTTTACCGAGGAGGAGGGAGAGTGCTTGAAGCAGATTCTTGACGCACTGCCCGAAGGTGACAGGCTCGTACACTGCGACGCCCACCCGAAGAACCTGATGATACAGGACGGCGAGATGCTCTGGATCGACATGGAGCAGATGGGCGTAGGCCATCCTATCTATGACCTTATTTCAATCGCTGTAATCCTCAACGGAATGAGAACCGATGAGATGATAATGGGCATTGCCGGCATGGACAATGCTACGGTCGCACTTCTCAAAGAGTGCTTCATAAAAAAGTATTTCAGGACAGAAGACCCGGAGATGATTCAGAAGTTCGGCTCCATGATGGATGCCCTGCGACTCATACGCACAGTTTTTGCCATAGGTTTCAACTCGAAGAACACTGAGAAATACCGCCCTGCAATCATTGACATGGCACGCAAGGTGTTCTTCCCCAACATACAGAACATTGTCGGGGGTGTAAGATACCTGGTAAACGTAGTAGACAACTTGTAACAGATATGGTCCGTTCATTTAATGCCATTGCATATATATTACTGATGCTTGTCTCTTGCAATACATATCCCGAAAACCAGGAACTTCATCTGGAGAACCAGCAGATAGGGCTTGCCAGCGTTCATAATGCCAGGCAATTAGGAGGCTACAGGATAGGCGACAAAAGGGTAAAGGAAGGGCTGTTGCTTCGCAGTGCCAGATTATCGGGACTGTCCGAAGAAGATTCCATCCGCCTTGCCAAAAAATATAGGCTTCAGCGCATCTACGATTTCCGTGGCCAAGAAGAGGCTCTGGCTGCTCCTGACATCATTCCCGGAGACGCGACATACCTGCCACTATCATTGTCTTTTAACAAAGGTGAGACAAAAGACAGCGTCAAAATCAGGAAGGAGAATGAGCTGGTACTAATGTTGCTTGAGAATGCCGAGCACCCTGCCATTCAAGCGATGTGTGAAAACATATACGACATGATATTCTTTGACGAATCGTCACAGGAGGTGTATCGCCGGTTCTTTGCCGACCTCACTACAATGCAGCCCGAAGATGGTGCAGTGCTATGGCATTGCACTCAGGGCAAGGACCGTGCCGGTTGCGCATCGGCAATGCTTCTGGCAGCCTTAGGTGCCGACCACGGCCTTATAATGGCCGATTTCACTCTGTCAAAGGAGTACTATGACCCCCATGTGGCAAGAATAGAGACAAAGAGTGAAGCACAAAGAACCGCCATAAACACTCTCATCGGTGCCAATCCGGCCATCTTTGAGAAGACTTTGAAAAAGATTGATGCAAGATACGGCTCACTCAGGAACTATCTCACGGAATGCATAGGAGTGACTCCGGAAATGATGACACTCTTGCGCGAAAGATATCTGGAACCGATGGTCCTGGCCAAATGAAACCGGAAGTAGTTTTGAAGGAGTCAAATACCGTTCGAATGGAGCAGAACGATATCAAGGATTTCATTTCATTCACTTTAAACATCAGCAGTACGCTGATGTTTTTTGTCTATAAATGTTAAATAACAAGCAAAACACAATAAAAACATTCGTTGCAGAGAGTTTTTTAGTTATTTTTGCACATTGAATACAATTTTGCGCAATTATGACTAAGAAAAACATATTCACAGCATTGCTTCTCCTTATCCTTACGACACTTGCATCATGTATCAGAGACGAAGCACCAAATGCAGAGTGCGACATATTGGCGGTAAAGGCGGCATGGCTGGAGGAACACAAGGAAATCCTGTCGGGTAAACCAATCATAAGCAACTACGATGTCAGGTTTTACGTAAAGGAGGATACAAGTATTGACTCACTCAAGCAGTTCAATCCGCAGTTCGAACTGACACACGGAGCACATATCTCAAAGGAAGAACGCATTGAAGAGAACGGCGACCGTGGTGTGTACATGTATTACATGGTAACATCGGAAGACGGAAACTGGAACAAGAGTTACAGAGTCTCATTCACAAAGCAGACAGTAATTGACACCGAAGCCGTATTCTCATTCGAGAACTTTGAACTTGACCAACCGGCACCCAAAGGCAAATACAATGTGTGGTATGAGGTTGATGCCAACGGTACAAGACTCAACTGGTGGGCAAGCGGCAATGCCGGATTTTCCTTCACGGGAAAGGGCAAGACACCAGAGGACTTCCCTACATCGGCCGACTCTGCCGGATATAAGGGGCACTGCATCAAACTCACAACCCGCGACACAGGTTCTTTTGGCAAGATGGCAGGCATGCCAATTGCAGCCGGAAACATCTTCATTGGTGAGTTCCTTAGCGCCAATGCAATGAAGAAGCCTCTTGAGGCTACACGTTTCGGCATGACAATAGCACCAAGCGAACCACTCTCGCTTACCGGATACTACAAATACACGCCAGGAGAGACCTTCACCGACAAGGCGAAAGAAGAGGTTGCCGGGCGCAGAGATACATGTGCCATCTATTCGGTTCTTTACGAGGTTGACCCTGCAGACATTGTGACACTTGACGGTTCAAACGTACTTTCAAGCGACAGGATAGTATTGGTTGCCGAGCTGCAGAACCCTGGCGAGCCCCAGGAGTGGACTGCGTTCGAAATCCCCTACACAGCAGTAAACGGCAAGGCATTTGACCAAGAGAAACTGGAAAAGGGCGAATATGCGATAACAGTCGTTGCAAGTTCAAGCAAGGAGGGTGCCTTCTTTGAGGGAGCAATAGGCAGCACGCTGTATATTGACGAGCTGAAGATAAACTGGAACGACAAATAACCCGCAAAAACGGCGAAACGCGACAATATGAAAAAGATTATCATTGCATTCTTTGCATCATTCATAGCACTCTCTGCTGTTGCACAGACAAAAGAGATTGGCGACAGGGACAACAACATCATCAAAGCTGCCCTTAAAGGGTGGCACATACGCCTGAGTGCGGGCTACAATATCGGCGGTACTGCACCGTTGCCGCTTCCACGCGAAATACGCGGAATCGAGAGCTACAATCCGGGACTTAACCTCGCAATCGAGGGTACGGTAGAGAAGAGTTTCAAGGAATCGCCCTGGGGCATACGCTGGGGTATAAGGCTTGAGACAAAGGGCATGACCACCAGAGCAAAGACAAAGAACTACCACATGGAGGCTTGGAACACCGACGGTAGCGGAAAGGTACAGGGTGCATGGACTGGCAAAGTAAAGACCAGCGTAAAGAATACATACCTCACGCTTCCGGTACTTGCAGTGTACAGGATAAATGAGAGGTGGAACGTATCGGCAGGTGCATACGCATCATACCTGCTCGACGGCGAATTCAGCGGAGAGGCTTATGACGGCTACATACGCGACCAGAATCCCACCGGTGAAAAGGCCGAAGTGACAAGTGCAAAATATGACTTCAGTGGCGACATACGCAAGTTCAACTGGGGAGTGCAGGCCGGTGGTGAATACCGCGCATATGAGCACCTTGCCCTTTTTGCCAACCTGCAGTGGAGCATGAATGGAATATTCCCCAAAGATTTCAGCAGCGTGACATTCCCGCTCTACCCCATTTATGGAACTTTTGGATTCACTTATTTGTTCTGAATAGAAAACTGAAACAAACATAAAATTATTGCTTATGAAGAAATTTTTACTCTCAATGGCAGTTGCACTCACAGCAATGTTTGCAACCGCACAGACAAAGACTTACACCGATGAACTGGTCGTTACAATCAATGATGTTGTAAGCGACCCGATGCAGACAACAATCAACGTTGAGCCAAAGACCGACGGCACATACACTTTGTCATTGCTGAACTTCATTATGGTTTCGGGCGAGGATGCAATACCCGTAGGCAACATCGTTGTTCCAGGCATCAGCTACCAGACAGCCGATGGCATTGACAATTTCGCAAGCAAGCAGACTGTGCCCCTCACAGCAGGAGACTCTGAAGAATCAAGTTTCTGGCTCGCCGACATGCTTACTGAGATCACAATTGACCTCAAGGGCAAGATGACCGACGGTTCACTCTACTGCACAATCAACATTGACCTTACCGAAGCTCTTGGACAGGTTATCGATGTTGAGTTCGGCAAGGACATAAAGGTTGCCCGCAGCTATGAGGATGACCTTGTTGTCACAATCAACGGAATGTCTACCCAGCAGCGCGCAACCATCAATGTAGACGAGAAGATTGACGGCACATACACACTCTCACTCAACAACTTCATGCTTGCCAATGAAGAAGATGTCATTTCTGTAGGAAACATTGTACTCCACAATATTGCAACAGAGAACGTTGACGGTGTACAGAATTTCGCCACAAAGCAGGACATTGTCATCACAGAGGGCAGCATTGAAGCAGAAGAGTGGCTTGGTCCAATGCTCGGCGATGTTCCTGTTGACATGACAGGCAAGATGACCGAGTACAAGCTCTACTGCAACATCGACATTGACATGACTGCAATGCTGGGCCAGACAATCAACGTAAAGTTCGGCCAGGAAGACCTTGCAGGCATCGAAGGCATCACAGCAGAGAACGGCACTGACGTAATATACGACATTACAGGCCGCCGCATTGAGACTGTCACTGCAGCAGGCATCTACATTGTAAATGGCAAAAAGACACTTCTAAAGTAATTTTTTGCTATCGGTGAGCTTTTTAGCGGATAGTCGCGGGTAGCGCAGGCACAGGTTGCGCGCCGCGGGGCGCTGGTAAAAAAGCGAGCCAACTGGCAAAAAGACACATGTAAAGTAATTGAGCCGACAGCATTATCACATAAAAACGTGGCAAAACAACCGTTTGCCACGTTTTTTATCCTACTTACTACCGCCAAGTGACTGGCGGTATTGTTTTTTTTCAAAATTTGATGCAATTTTGTATAATTTTACCGGGCGTATATATCTAATGCAATGCAATGTTATAATATACAGGCATTTTTTGCGTTAGTAAACAGGTGATTCAAGCAAAATGAAGAAGTGGCTGTTCATACTCACGATGACCATCGGCGCGTTCACAACCGTACGCGCGCAATATGACGTGCACTTCACACACTACTGGAAGATGCTCAACTTCTACAACCCGGCAGGTGCTGGTGCCGAACAGAAGATGTTTGCATACGCCGCCTACAGCAACCAGCTATCGGGGTTTGAGAACAACCCAAAGAGCATGCTCCTGAACATTGACGCGCCAATACCATTTGTGCGCGGCGACCACAACCTTGGACTTGGCGCATTGAACGACGACATAGGTATGTTCACCAACCAGCACATCTACCTCAACTATGCCTACGGTTTCAAGTTGTTCGGCGGCAGACTGGCGGCAGGAGCGCAGATAGGCATACTCAACAGTGCATTCGACAGCAAGGGCATAGAGTTCGGAGGCGACAGCAACGACCCGGCGTTCCCCAGTGGCAATGCCAACGGCAACTCGTTCGATTTCGGCGCAGGAATACTCTACCAGCACAAATATTTCTACGCAGGAGTATCGGGTCTCCACCTTAATGCGCCCACCATACTTCTGGGCGAAAAGAACGAGGTTGAGATATCACAATACTTTAATTTCACTGCCGGAGGCAATATACCGATAAAAAATACGTTAATATCAGTACAGCCCTCATTGCAGGTGATGACTGATTTTGTATCGTGGCGTGCCGACATAACGGCCCGAGGAACATATGACTATGACAACAAGCAATTCTTTGGCGGCCTCACATACAGTCCGGACGTATCTGTAACCTTCTTTGTGGGCATGGAGATGATGAACATAACGGCAAGCTACGGATACGAACTGTTCACATCGGGCATCGGAGCAGCCAACGGCAGCCACGACATTTTTCTGGGATACCAGATTAACCTTGACATTTTCAAGAAAGAAAAGAATAAACATAACAGTATAAGAATATTGCAATGATGAAGAAAATAGTCTTTTTCTCAATGGTTCTTCTCTCATTCGCCGCGGCATCATGTCTGAGCCCGCGCACAGGAATGAGCAGTTCGCAAGGCGGCGAAGTTACCGGAATAAGCGGTACTGCCGTGAACGAACCTAATCCTTACGGAATGGTATTCATCCCAAGAGGCTCAATAAAGGTGGGCGACGAGAAGAGTGACTCGCTTTGGGGCACCGGTGCTCCTGCAAAGGACATCTCGGTAGATGCATTCTGGATGGACGAGACCGAGGTTTCCAATGCCAAGTACCGTCAATTTGTATTCTGGGTACGCGACTCCATTATCCGCGAACGCCTCGCCGACCCTGCATATGGCGGCGACGAGACATTCAAGATAACCGAAGACGAGTATGGCGAGCCCATCACTCCATACCTCAACTGGAAGAAGCCCATCCCCTGGAAAAAGCCTTCAGAGGATGAGCAGCGTGCTATTGAGAGTGTATACATCGTCAACCCCATTACAGGCGAAAAAATGCTTGACGCGGCGCAGATGAACTACCGCTACGAAATCTATGACCACACTCAGGCTGCATTGCGCAAGAACCGTCTGAAACCGGAGGAACGCAACCGCAATACCGACATTCCTGTAAACTATGACGAGGTCATCACAATCTCAAAGGACACAGCATATATTGATGACGAGGGCAACATTGTAAGAGAGACTATCAACCGCGCACTCTCAAGTCCTTACGATTTCCTCAACACTTATATCGTGAACATCTACCCCGACACTACATGCTGGGTAAATGATTTCCCCAATGCGAATAACGAGACATACCTACAGCTCTACTTCAGCCACCCCAACTATGACAACTACCCTGTTGTGGGCGTAAGCTGGGAGCAGGCCAATGCTTTCTGCGCATGGCGTACTGAGTATCTGCTCAAGGGCATGGGAGCACAGGCCAAATGGATACAGCGTTACCGTCTGCCATCGGAAGTCGAGTGGGAGTACGCTGCACGCGGCAAGGAGGGTAACCGTTTCCCATGGGAACAGGAGGACACCAAGAGTGACCAGGGATGCTACTACGCTAACTACAAGCCGGGAGAAGGCAATTACACCAAGGACGGTAGCCTCATAACATCGCGTTGCGGAATATTCTCGGCAAACTCAAACGGTCTCTACGACATGGCCGGCAACGTTGCCGAGTGGACATCGACAGTATACACTGACGCCGGCGTGCTGCAGATGAGTGACATCAATCCCGACCTACGTTACCGCGCAGCAAAAGAGGACCCCTATTATATGAAGAAGAAGACCGTTCGTGGAGGTTCATGGAAGGACCCCGTCAAGTTCATCCAGGGCGCTACAAGAACTTCGGAGTACCAGAACGAGTCACGTTCATACATTGGTTTCCGCTGTGTACGCAGCTATGCAGGAACCGACCGCAAGAGATAACCGAACCAAACAAAGGACAATAAAGAATGAAACAGCATATGAAAAAGTCTAAAGGCATTATCAGCAAGATACAGGATTTTATGGACACTCCGCGTGGCAAGACCATTCTGAACTATGCATACAGTTGGGGTGCGGCCATTGTGATTCTTGGTACACTATTCAAACTAACCCACTTGGCAGGAGCCAACCTCATGCTTTTTGTGGGTATGGGTACCGAGGTACTAGTGTTCTTCTTCTCGGCATTTGAACGTCCTTACGAAGTTGCTGAGGAAGAGAGTGAGGCAAATAACGTAACGGGAGCATACGCACAGACTGCCGGTGGACAGCCAATAATCATCAACGGTCCTATTGTTGCCGGCGGCGCAGTAGCAGGCAGCCAGACTGCCGACTGTGGCGAGAACGTGAACGTGGCTCCTGTACAGACAGGCACCACTGTTGTACAGCCTGCATTTGAGGGTACAGTTCCACAGCAGTTCCCGGTTGCAAATGCTGAGAATGTAAGCAACATGGACAAGGTTACCGAAGAATACATTGAGCAGGTACGCACACTGAACGAGGCTATTGCACAGATTTCGAAACAGACCGAGGCGCTTGGTGAGAATCTTGAGGAGATGGAGACCCTGAGACGCAACCTCACTGGCGTGAACGCAATATACGAGATTCAGCTGCGCAATGCAAGCGGACAGCTCAACTCACTTGACCAGATAAACGAGCAGACACAGAAGATGGCTCAGCAGGTAGAGGAACTGAACAGTCTCTACACCCGCATGATTGAGGCCATGACAACAAACACGAACCGTCAACAGATCTAATACAGAAAGGCGATGAAAATCAAGAAACAGAAAGTCTCACCACGTCAGAAGATGATTAACCTCATGTATGTTCTTCTGATGGCGATGCTTGCCTTGAACGTATCTTCGGACGTACTCAACGGTTTCACGCTTGTTGACGAGAGCCTTTCAGAGAGTACCGAGAATACGGTAAAACAGAACAACATGCTATACAGCGCGTTCGAACTGTACTATGAGCAGAACCCCGAAAAGGTGCGTGAGTGGTACGAACGTGCAATGGAAGTAAAGAAGATTACAGCATCCATCTATGAGTATGCCGACGAACTGAAAGACCGCATAGCAAAGAAAGCCGACGGTGCTGACGGCGACTACAGGAACCTGGTAAACCGCGAGGACCTTGAGGCTGCAACATACGTGATGCTTGCTCCCGGTACAGGCGAGGGTGAGAAGTTGTACAATACCATATCGGAGTACCGCGAAAAGATACTCTCGATGGTTGACAATCCCGGACAAAAAGAAATTATAGAGAAGACTCTGAGCACAGATGTACCGCAAAGGGACCAGGCTCTGCACAAGAACTGGCAGGAGTACCATTTTGAAAGCATGCCGGCCATTGCTGCCATTACATTGCTTACTAAGATACAGAACGATGTACGCTACATCGAGGGTGAGATTCTGCATACACTATCAAAGAACATCGACCTGGGTGACGTACGCGTGAACCAGATTCAGGCTCTTGTGATTCCTACGTCAAAGAATATCGTCCGAGGTGGTAACTTCTCGGCACAGATTATCCTTGCCGCAGTAGACTCGACACAGCGCCCGCAGATATACATCGGCGACAAAATGCTTGAATCGGAGAATGGCGAGTACAGCATACAGTGCAACAAGACCGGTGACTACACCCTCAACGGCTACATGCTCGTCAACGACGGCTCCGGTTCACAGTCACGCTATGACTTCAAGCAGAACTACACAGTTGTAGACCCGACAGCGACAGTAAGCGCCTCTATGATGAACGTGCTTTATGCAGGCTACTCCAACCCTGTCAGCATCTCTGTTCCGGGCGTGCCCGCCAACAAGATTTCGGCCAACATATCAAAAGGTAGCGGAAGCATAAAAAGTGACGGTAAGGGAGGATACACCGTAGTACCGACAAAGGTCGGTGAGGAGATTCTCATTGGTGTAACGGCACTTAATGAAGCCGGCAAGAACCAGAGTATGGGTGAATACACATTCCGTGTGCGCCAGTTACCCGACCCCACACCTTTCATCGAATACAAGGACAAGGATGGCAACACACAACGCTACCGCGGTGGCAAGGGACTCAGCAAGCAGGCTCTTATGAGTTCGAACGGAATAGTGGCTGCCATCGACGACGGATTGCTGAACATTGGGTTCAAGGTGCTCTCGTTCGAGACAGTATTCTACGACAATATGGGCAATGCAAAACCTATGGTTTCGGACGGCACAAACTTCTCTTCACGCCAGAAGGAGATGATGCGCGACCTGAGCCGTGGCAAGCGTTTCTACATATCACACGTGAAGGCTGTTGGCCCCGATGGCGTAGAACGTCTGCTGCCGACATCACTTGAAGTAATCATACAATAAGAACGAACAAACAATACGATTATGCAATACATAAGCCGACTATTAGTCATTGCATCACTCCTGCTTGCCGTGCATGCAGCCGACGCACAGCCGCCGGCACGTCAGAAGGACAATGCAAAGAAAGAGAGCAAAGCGAAGGGTAATACAACAAACAGCACGCTTACCCAGAGGGCAAAGAGCCAGTACCCTGGTATGGTTGTTCCCCAAGAGGTTGAATGGAAACGTGATGTATACCGTATTCTTGACCTCCAGCAGGAGAAGAACGCATCACTCTACTACCCTGTGGAGCAGACCGGTAACAGCATGAACCTCTTCACATTCCTCTTCAACAACATCATAAGCGGCAAGATTACAGCCTACACTTATAATCTTGACGGTTACGAGTCATTCACCGAGGAGAGCATAATATCCCCCAAGAACCTGCTTGAGGACTACCGCATCTACTACGAGGAGAAAGACGGAGCCATAACTGTGGGCAAGAGTGACATACCGAGTGCCGAGGTCCTGAGCTACTATGTCAAGGAGAGCCATTACTACGACAGCAAGACCGGTACATACGGTACACGCGTCACAGCCATATGTCCCGTACTGCACCGCAGTGACGAGTTTGCATACGAAGCGACAAAATACCCTATGTTCTGGGTCAATTACGACGAGATAGCCCCCATGCTCGCACAGCAAAGCGTTATGGCAAGCAGTCTCAACAACGCTGCGTCAATGTCACTCGATGACTACTTCACAAAGGGTGCATATGAAGGCGAGATATACAAGACCGTGAACCTGAGAAATCTTGCCATATCACAATACTGCAAGGACTCTGTATCTGTTAAGAAGGAGCAGCAGAAGATTGAGCAGCAACTTACCGACTTCCGCACCAACCTGTGGAATACCAAGACTGTGGCAGAGATTCGTCAGGATTCAATAAACGCAGCCATTGAAGCGGCAAACGACTCTATTGCAGCAGCTGAGAACCCCGGCAAGAAGGCAAAAAAGACAACACGCCGCACTAACAAGGAGAAACAGACCCAGGCAAAGAAAGAGACAAAACAGAAGAAACAAAGCGAGCCCAAGGCTACCGGTGGTTCGGCAAAAGTTTCGGTACGCCGTACACGCCGATAAATATTTTCCACGTTTTTTTTGTTTTTTTACTTATTTTATCGTTTTTTTGTGACATAAAATAGGTATTGAAACAGCATTGTAGTACCTATGGCACACAATGCTGTTTTTGTTTAATTATTAAAAGGATAAAGAACATGAAAAAGTTTTTTGGAATTCTATTGACGCTTGCCCTCTTTACAGCAATCCCGGCTGCTGCACAGTTCAACTGGGGTATCAAGGCCGGTGCGAACTTTGCAGAGACACCTACTAACCTTAGCGATCTGAAAGCGGCAGCAAAGGGCGAGACTGGCTGGTTCGTGGGTCCAATGGCAAAGGTAACATTGCCAATAGTTGGCCTTGGCATTGAGGCAAACCTGCTCTATTCACAGACAAGCACAAAGGTGGGTGAAGAGAACATCAAGAGACAGTGCATTGACCTGCCAGTATACTTGCGCTATGAGATTTCTATCCCCGCTATCAACAAGTTCGTCGAGCCGTTCGTGGCAGCCGGCCCGCAGTGGAGCTGGAACGTCGGCGACAGAAACTTCGTTGTGGACGCATTGAACGCGGCGGGTGGTGTATATCCTACAGAATACACCCTTCGCAGCAGCAACCTGAGCCTCAACCTTGGTGCCGGCGTCATACTGCTCGACCATGTACAGGTTCATGCAAACTACAACCTTGCACTTGGCAGCACAAGTGACTACAGCAATGAATGGGATGCTACAGTCAATGCATACAACAACATCGTAAAGTCAAGGACAAACACCTGGCAGGTATCAGTAGCGTACATCTTCTAATGCGCGATACTGTGCAGACATAAAAAAATCACTCCCGGCGGGAGTGATTTTTTTATGCAATATGTCGTGAGAAAATGGCCCTATTGATATCTCAGCCTCTGTCCGGGGCGTATAATGGAATTGGCCTTCAGACCATTGAGTTTCAGTATAGTACGCTGCGGAACTCCATGCTTGCGGGCAATCCTCTCAATGGTATCGCCCTGCTTTACCTTGTGATACTTGGGCTCGGGACCGGCAACTTTCTCCTTTCCGTTCTCGACATACTTTGAACCGGGACGACGGTAGACGTAGCTCTCGCCTGTGGTTCTCTGATTATTGAAATCGAATAGCAAGGCCGGGTCAAGACATTTTCCAAGCAGTATGGTCTCAAAATGGAGATGGGCACCTGTTGAACGACCTGTATTGCCGCCAAGACCTATGGGCTCACCGGCCTTTACATTCTGGTTCTCAATCACAAGCTTCTTTGACAGATGCGCATACAGCGTCTCTATGCCGTTATTATGGCGTACTACCACATAGTGTCCATAACCGCGACGCTGGTAGGCTGTAATACGTACCTTACCGTCAAATGCAGCATAGATAGTATCACCCTTTGCTACCTTGATGTCAAGACCGTTATGTACGCGTCTGCGACGCGGACGGTATCCGAAGATATCGGTAATCTTGCGGTTTGTAGTAGGCATCACATAGCCTGTAAGGTCTATCTTGAAAGAATCGGGGAGTGTTGCTGTAAAGTGCACACCGGTATTCTCCCACTTGGGATACATGTCCATTGAGGGCACGACGAACGACTCGTTCAACAGCATATTGTGCAATGCCATTGAATCGACTCTGTCCATCTGCTTGCCTACTACAACCTCATCAACAAGCATATCCTGCGCACTTGCCCCAATGCAGGGAACGACAAACAGCGCAGCAAAAAGTATTGACTTTATAAACTTCACTTTATTATTTGAATTTCAGGCTCTCCTCGCCACCATACTCAAACTGTGTGACAGCCGACTCATAGTCGTACAGTTCGCCTGGAGCAAAGAAACGGTTTATCTCTATAAGTGCATTCTCGACAGAATCTGACGCATGAACAACATTCTGCTCACCACTCATTGAGAAATCGCCACGTATGGTACCCGGAAGTGCCTTGCGTGAGTTTGTAGCGCCTACAAGCAGACGTACAGTATCAACAGCCTCAGCTCCCTCCACACAGCAGGCGATAATCGGTGCAGCCTGCATCGATGCCTTAAGGTAAGGGAAGAATGGGCGTTCCTTGAGATGGGCATAGTGTTCGTTTACAATCTCATCGGTCATAAACAGCATCTTCATGCCTACAAATCTCAGGCCCTTGCGTTCAAAACGAGTAATGATGTCGCCTATAAGACCACGCTGAATGGCATTAGGCTTCACGAGAATAAGTGTTCTTTCCATTTTATATAAGTTAGTTATAAGTTTATGCAAAGATAACAAAAAGGTTATTAATACGATAATTAAGAAGTTAAGAATATCGCCAGAGACGCAAAATGCCCATCCGAACATGTGCGCTGCAGCGTCATCAGGATATGGCTCCCCAGTTCCAGTTTCTCATCTCCTTTATCGCGCGCAGACGTTCCCAGACAACCTTATACAACGGTGAGTTACGTTCGGGGTCAGCATTTACAACCTCACGTGCTACCTCACGCACGTACTGCAGAAGCTGCTCGTCACGGGCAAGGTTCGCTATCTTCAGGTCAAAAGCGATTCCACTCTGCTGCGTACCCTCCATGTCGCCGGGACCGCGCAGTTTCAGGTCGGCCTCGGCAATCTCAAAACCGTCGTTGCTGGTTGTCATTATCTCCATACGTTTACGGGTATCCTCGGATAGTTTGTAGTCGGTTACCAGAATACAGTATGACTGTGAAGCTCCACGTCCCACCCTGCCGCGGAGCTGATGCAGCTGCGACAGGCCGAAACGTTCGGCATTCTCAATTACCATTACCGAAGCATTGGGCACGTCGACACCCACCTCAATTACAGTAGTAGAGACAAGCAGCTGTGTCTCGCCCGAGGCAAAGCGGCGCATCTCCTCGTCCTTCTCCTTGGGTTTCATCTTTCCATGCAGTTTGCAGAGCCTGTAATCACAGAAAATGTTGCACAACTGCCTGTAGCCATCCTCAAGATTCTTTAGGTCGAGTTTCTCACTCTCACTGATAAGAGGATAGACTACGTACACCTGTCTGCCCTCCTGCAACTGCTTGCGGATGAAGGAGTACATGCTGTCAGCACGGTTACGGAATATGTGAGTTGTGGTTATGGGTTTGCGGCCCGGAGGCAGTTCGTCGATTACCGACACCTCAAGGTCGCCGTATAGTGTCATTGCCAGCGTACGTGGAATAGGTGTCGCAGTCATTACCAGTATGTGTGGCGGAATGCTGTTCTTCGCCCACATCTTGGCACGCTGCACTACGCCGAAGCGGTGCTGCTCATCAATGACCACAAGACCAAGATTACTGAACAGCACATTATCCTCCAGCACTGCGTGCGTTCCCACAAGAATATCAATATCACCAGCCTCAAGAGCCTCGAAAAGCGGCGCACGTTCCTTCTGACGTGTACTGCCTGTGAGCAGTTCCACCCTGACAGGCATATTGCCGAGCATGCGGCGTATTGTCGCAAAATGCTGCTCGGCAAGAATTTCCGTTGGAGCAAGTATACATGCCTGATAACCGTTATCCTTTGCCAAGAGCATTGACAGCAGAGCCACAAGAGTCTTTCCGCTACCCACATCGCCCTGCAGAAGGCGGTTCATCTGACGGTTACTGTTGACATCGGCACGAATCTCGCGCACCACCCTTTTCTGGGCTCCTGTCAACTCGAACGGAAGGTTCTCGTGGTAGAAACGGTTGAACATGTCACCGACCTTTGCAAAACGGTGCCCTACATAACGCATCTGCCTGTCGCGGGCATACTGCAGGATGTTTAGCTGAATGTAGAAGAGTTCCTCGAACTTCAACCTGTACTGTGCCAGCTGCAGTTCCTTGGTATTCTTGGGAAAGTGTATTATGCGCAGAGCATCATCAAGCGACATGAGCCCATGATTGTGTACAATACTGTCGCAGAGGGTCTCGGGAATCTCATCCTGAAGGAGCTGGAACAGATTCTGTACCAGTTTTGCCATGGCATTGGAATTCAGTCCATGCCGTTTCATCTTCTCTGTCGTGTTGTAGTATGGCTGAAGCCCCATGTTGCTCAACTGGAGCAATGAGGCGTCATCGACATCGGGGTGCGCAATGTTCACCCTGCCGTTGAACATGGAGGGTTTGCCGAAAACCACATAACGGGTCATTACTTTCAGACGGTTCTTGACATACTTTATACCCTTGAACCAGACAAGATCGACAAATGCCGTACCATCAGTAAAATGTGCCACAAGACGACGGCCGGCACCTTCACCCATCTCCTCAAATGAACGTATTTCGCCAACCAACTGCACATGCTGCAGGTGACCGCCAAGCTCGTTTACCTTGAATACACGGCTGCGGTCAATGTATTTATACGGGAAATAGTACAGCAAATCGTACAGGGAACGTATGTTCAGTTCCCCGGCAAGAAGAGTTGCACGCTGCTCACCGACACCCGGAAGGAACTTTATATTTCTTGTTGTGGTATCCAGCATTCCATCAGGGTAGTTGCAACCATCATGTCAAATGGAGTTGTAAGCTTAATGTTCTCCCTGTTGCCCTCGACGGCAACAACACTCATACCCGACGCCTCAACAACCGAAGCATCATCGGTAAAACTCTCGACAAAGCGCTGCTCGTAGGCCTTACGAAGAACAGAGAGTTTGAACACCTGCGGAGTCTGGACAAGACGATAACGGTCACGGGGAACCACCTCGGTCACTCCGTCAGCACCCACAATGTGGCGCAGACTGTCGTGTACATCGGTCATCGGTATTGCTGCACCATGAATCCATGCCTCACGGAAACAGTCATCAACAACTTTCTGTGACACAAAAGGACGTACGCCATCATGCACACCTACGAGTGCCTCGTCAATGTCATCAACCTGAGCAAGTCCGTTCTGCACCGAATGGAAACGTGTGGCACCACCATTGGTAAGCAACAGTGGAACAGCAAAATCGTACTGCCTGCACAACTCCTTCCAGAACTCGAACTGCTCGGCAGGCAGCACCAATATAAGCTGCAAGGAGGGATCTATTGAATGTAAACGTTCCAATGTTACCATAAGTATCGGTCTGCCGCCAATTGTCTGAAACTGTTTTGGAACATCACCGCCCATACGGAGCCCTTTGCCCCCCGCTACAACTATAATATATTTTTTCATAATCTTCATTGAATTATAGGCAAAGCATCACATACTACACACATGAAGCTTTACCACATCTTTTTATCTTCTCAGAACTGCATCTGTGAACGCAGTGTTGCCACAACATCGGCACCACACAGGCGTTCCACTATTGCAAAGCCGAAATCAAATGATACACCGGGACCACAGCCAGTGACAATGTTACCGCACTCCTGAACGGGTGCTGCAGTGTACTCGGCGCCGAAGAGGTCACCCTCGCAACCGGGATAGCATGTAGCCTTGCATCCTTCAAGTATACCGATGCGGCCCAGCACCATTGGAGCCGCACATATTGCAGCTACCAACACACCATTTGAATGTGCCTCCACAAGCGCTGTACACAACGGTCCGTGAGCCGACAGGTTGTCGGTACCCACACCGCCACCGGGCAGAACCAAAGCCGCAGCGTCACCTAACGATACATTTTCAAATAGTTCATCGGCAACGACCTTTACATTCTGCGCCGACACGACCTCAGGACGCTTCATTATAGAAACTGTCACTACCTCAATGCCGGCACGACGCATTACATCGACCGGAGCCAATGCCTCAACGGTCTCAAAGCCGTCGGCAAGGAACAGATATACCCTCTTCATAATCAATAATTCATTCTGAACCTGAATGTTATAGTACCCTCTTCGTTATCCAAGGAAGATACTTTATTGAAGACAACCTTATATGCCTCTCTTTCGGCAACCTGCTTCAAAGTAACCGACGTTGTCTTAGCATTGGCCTTGACAACCTTGCCGGCAGGGTTTACTGTGACATATACAACCACATCACCCTCTTCCTGAACCGGGATATTCCTGCTCAGTTCCTTGACAACAGTACGCTTGCCTACACTGTATACCGGGCCGCTATTGTTGCCTGTTCCTGCAGTAGACCCCTTGTCTGTGCCATCAACCGCTTTCCCTGAGAAACCAAGACCATCATTTTCGCCACCGGCACTGCTTGTCTTTGCCGAACTGCTGAATGCTCCCGCAACCGAGTTGGCAATTTTCTCCTTCTTCTTGCGCTCAGCCTCTTCTGCGGCCTTGCGCGCAGCCTCCTCGGCAGCCTTGCGTTTCTCCTCCTCGATGCGCTTTTTCTCGGCATCACTCACGGCAGGCTGCTTAGCCTCCTTTTTCTTGTTCGGCTTTACAGTGTCAACAGGCAGGCTCGGCTCACTGTTCTGGGCAATAAGCGGCTCCTTGACAACCTTTGACGACGCCGAAGAAGGAGTATTCTGTACCTGCTGCGGCACATCCTTCACCACTTTTGCCTCGATGAACTTCTCGCCTGCAACATCTTCAACAGCACCCTGCATCTCAATGTTACTCTTCTCGGGCTGGGGCGGAATGTGCTCCATCACAAGAAGATACAAGAGAAGCAACAGCAGCATGTGAAATACCGCAGTACCCACCAAACCATATATTTTCTCCTTTGAAAAATTCTTCATCACTTCTTATCGGGCTGGCGTGTTGCCAGAACCATCTTGAACTCGTTATCATTCGCTATATTAAGAACCTTGACAACCTCGCCATAGGGGATTGTCTCATCGGCATACAAAGCGACATACATCTCGCTGTCCTTCTCGCGACAATCGAACAGGAAGGCGGTCAGTTCATCAAACTCCGTTATCTGCATCGGTTCATCCTTGTCCCATTGGACAAAGATATTCAGTTCCTTGTCTATGGTCACTCGTGCCAAAGGCTTTGCCTGTGTCTGCGCCTTACCTTCGGGCAGCAGCACCTTTATTGCATTAGGCGCAACGATGGTCGATGTCAGCATGAAGAATATCAGCAACAAAAAGATGATATCCGTCATTGATGACATTGAAAAGACATCGATTGCCTTGGTATTTCTCTTTATCATATAAGCAAGAGGCTTTTATTCTTGTGACTGGTTTTTTTTTCTGCAGCAGTTTTTTTCGCGCCACCGACAGCTGTTCCGTTCTTTTCCTCGGAAACAATCTCAAGGAAAGCAATCATATCTGCCTCCATAAGGTTCTGCGCCTTGTCAACCTGGGCAACCAGGAAGTTATAAGCAAAAATTGCAATGATACCCACGATGAGACCGCCCACGGTTGTAACCATAGCCTCATAGATACCACCCGAAAGCAAAGAGACGTCGATATTGTTACCGGCCTGTGACATCTGCCAAAAAGCCTGTACCATACCGGTCACAGTTCCAAGGAAACCGAGCATAGGAGCCACAGCTGCAATGGTAGAGAGAACCGGCAGACCTTTCTCAAGCGCAGCCACCTCAAGACCGGCATTATTGTCGAGTACCTGACGGATAGAGGCCATGTCAAGATTGAAATCCTTTACACCTTTGGCAAGGATACGCGACATGGGAGTATTGTTTTTTTCACAATAATTGACCGCAGACTTTATATCCCCGTCGCGGAGGTTGTCCTTGATGCGGTCGAGCAGATAAGGATTCTTCTGCATAGACTTGCGCAGGGTCATGAATCGTTCAATGAAAATGTATACACCGAGTATTGACAATATCGCCAACACAACCATAATCCAGCCACCCTTTATCGCAAGATCAAGAATATTCAAGCTCTCCTGTACCGGTTCGGCAACTGTTGCCAACACCTCTGCGTTTGTTGCCTCAGCGGCAATCTCAGTTAAAAAAATCATAGTCAGTTATTGTTTTAATTATTTTGTCAGACATTTCTTGTAGGCAGCAATTGTTGCCTCTAGACCCATATACAGGGCATCACATATAAGTGCATGTCCTATTGAAACCTCATCGACCCATGTTATTACATCGGTAAAATATTTCAGGTTCTCAAGACTGAGGTCATGCCCCGCATTGAGCCCGATACCCAGTTGCTTTACACGACGTGCCGTTTCAAGAAAAGGAGCAATCGCTGCCTCGGGATTCTTAGGATACATATGGGCATAAGGACCGGTATAAAGTTCCACGCGGTCGGTACCCGCCTTTGCTGCGAACTCGGCCATACGAGGGTCAGCATCAATGAACACAGAACTGCGTATTCCGGCTGCACGAAGGTCGTTGAGGATATCACGCAGGAAATCCTGATGCTCAACAGTATCCCAACCGCTGTTCGATGTCAACTGGTCGGGTTTGTCGGGCACCAATGTCACCTGCGACGGGCGTGCACGCAACACCAGGTCCATAAACTCCTTTGAAGGATATCCCTCGATATTGAATTCTGTGCGCAACACGGCCAGCAATGCAGGAATATCGCTACGGCGTATATGCCTCTCGTCGGGACGGGGATGTACTGTTATGCCGTCGGCACCGAACAGTTCACAGTCCTTTGCAACCTTTATGATATCAGGATTGTTCCCGCCACGGGCATTCCTGATTGTTGCGACTTTATTGATATTTACACTAAGTTTGGTTCTCATATATAAAGAGCTCTTTCTCGACACACAGGGCATCTCCATTCGCGGTTTTACCCTATTTTTCTGCAAAAATAGCACAAATAAAAAATATTATAATATAATTTATCTTAATTTTGCAGATGAACGGGAATTAAAGAAGACAATATCTGTTATTCAAACAAAACTGAAAAAGATATGAAATTTGCAATATTCGGGAACAAGCACCAGATAAAAAAATCAAAAAGCATCGAACAACTGTTTGCAGCTATATCAAGGCATGGCGATACCTTTGCAATAGACAGGCCGTTCTACGATTTTCTCAAAGAAGAGGGTTTCACAGTCCCGGAGCCCGAGGAACTGATTGACGACAATAGTTTCCAGGCTGACATTGCAATAAGTTTCGGAGGTGACGGCACACTGCTTCGCACAGCCAGCCGTATCGGCCGCAAGGAGATTCCCATTCTTGGCATAAACGCAGGGCGTCTTGGATTCCTCACCACAACCTCGAACGAAGACATTGATTATGTCATCGGTGTCATACACAAAGGCGGGTACGACATTGAGAGACACAACATAATAGAGGCTGTCACAAGCAATTCCGAGCTTAAGAACTACCCGTTTGCACTCAACGAGATTGCCGTAATGAAGCATGACAGTTCTTCAATGATGACACTTGAAGTCACCCTCAACGGCAAGGACAGGATAGTATACCAGGCCGACGGTCTTATTGTTGCAGCACCGTCGGGTTCTACGGGTTACTCGCTGAGTGTAGGAGGCCCCATCATCGCCCCCGACGCCAACGTACTTGTACTCACCCCCATTGCACCGCACAGCCTCAGCGCAAGACCGCTTGTGATAAGTGATGACACAGAAATCGGCATCAAGGTGAACAGCCGCAGCCACAACTACCTTATTGCCATTGACGGCCGTAACGAGAGCTGCGACGACTGTATAGACATCACCGTTCGCAAGGCCGATTACAAGCAACTCATCATACGCCGCCGTGAGCACACTTTCATACAGAACCTGCAGGAGAAACTGATGTGGGGAGCCGACGTAAGAGACTGAAAAAACAAGTATTATACAACAACAAAGGCGATGGAATTCCATCGCCTTTGTTGTTGTATTGGCATTATACCTTATTTCGTAGCAGGAGTAAAACTCTTTGACGAGCCACCGGTAAGAGTTCCACCTACGCTGTAGACTCCACCGAAAAGTTCCTCTGTAGCACCGGCAACGGATGTGACTCCGTACATCAATGTATGAGACGTCTTCGTGAACTCTGGCGAAGAGAGCAGCACCGTGGCGCCGTTCACAGTATTGGGGCACTTGTATGAGAATAGCACGGTTCCCGAACTGTCTTTCACCGAAATGTACTTGCCAGATGTCACTGATACGGATGTTACCGAAGAGTATGGCTGCGATGCCGATGTGGGGTTACTTGTAGCACCGCCGGTACCCACCATTATACCACCGTTTATTACAAACTGGTTCTGGTCGCAATCGAATCCCTCCTCGGGCGCCGAAGAACCCGAACTGAGTGCAATACCGCCGTTCACGGTTATCGTACCGTTGGAGTCGATTCCATCGTTGTTTGTAGCGTGACTATATATGCAACCGCCATTGATTATCAAGGCTGTCTTGGCATTTATGCCGTCATCGTAGGTGCTGCACTCAATAATGCCGCCATTGATTGTGAGGGTCGCCTTGCTCTCTAGTCCCTCGCCACCGTCATTCTTAGTCTCAACATATATCGTACCGCTATTCACATATACATTGGCAGCACCTTTTATGGCCTTGGGCGCGGCGTTGAAACCACTATCCATGCCGCCGCCCGATGTTGAGCCGAGTGATGATCCCTGTGTCACGGCACTGATGTTGAGCAGACTGTTATCGGCACCCTCTGCACCTATCGTCAGCACCCCCGATGCCACGATTGCCTTGCTGCCATTGCCTTTTGCAAGACAGTTTAGAGTTCCTCCCAACAGATTCACCGCTACATCACCCTTGAGGCACTTTGTGGAATAATAGTCGGTTCCTGTGGTTGCAGTATATGATGAGCCCGCACCCGAAAGCGTAACATCAACATTGCCGCCATTCATCGTGAGCACACCGTCAGCCGAGATTCCCATGCCACCCTGACCTGTAGCCGTTATATTGATATTGCCGCCGTTAATAGTCAAGGCACCGTCACACTTTATTGCTGTGCAGTATGAGGGATCATAGGCCACTACCTTTGCAGTCCCCGAGGTATTTATTGTAAGATCACCGCCATCAATGAGAGCCGCACCCTCTACCTTTATACCCTTTGACTCACTGCCACTCATGGTAATAGTGTGGGTACCGCCCGACAGGGTAAAGTCCCTGTCACACTTTATTCCCGCTGCTGCGTATGAATCCTCGGTTGAAGAAGCCGATGAACCGCCGGCAAAACTTCCGGTCACGTCGGTTATGGAATAGGTGCGTGTAGAACCTGATGTACTGTAGCTTGACGATATCTGGTAATAGGTATCTGCGGCAAGACCTGTAAACGACGAACTCCGTATTGTGTATGTCGTTCTGCCGCTTGTATAATTGTCACTCTTGAAATAGTATGTACCCGTTTGTTCAGTGCCGAAATCGTAACGGTAGAAAGTGGTATTGTTGATGACCACCTTATCTGTGAGCGCTGCGACAAGAGTGTTGCTGCTGTCATAGAGATAGACATTCTTCCACACATTCGACGAACTGCCACCGGGACGGTTACTTGCCGTTGACGTGGGTACACTCACATAAACCACATAGCTTTTGTGTTCCTCCTCTTCATCACCGCCAAGAATCTCGTCATATGTAGGGTCATAGGTCTCGCTATTGCCGCTGCATACGATGGTGGTTGTTCCGTCAAGGATATTCACATCCACATCGGCCGAAATGCCACGTCCGGCAATGCCGCTTGCAGTCAATGTGACAGTGCCACCTGTAATGTTGACGGAAGAATCACTCTTTATACAGGTTGCATATGACGGAGAGACGCCGGTCACAATGCTGTTGCCGGTCATAACGATATTGATATCTCCACCCAAAATGGAGAGCATACCGTTGTTCTTTATACCCTTTGATGCATCGCCCGGCATGGTTATCCTGATGTCAGCACCGCCAAGCTGTATATCGCCGGCAGCCTTGACGCCTTTCACATCATCACCCGACGCCATCACTGTCACATCCCCGCCAAGCATTCTCACAATGCCGTCACAATCAATGCCGTCACCCTGTGAATTGAGAAGAAGTGTTCCACCTTTCACTAAAACAGAATCGTTGGCATGAACGGCATCGCCCGCAGCCTTGGCAACCTCAAGGAGAGCACCACGGAACTCCACATAGTCATCACTACAGATAGCATGCTTGTAAAGACCGTTGACAACCAATCTGCCGTCGCCATCAAAAATCAACTGCCCCTCGCTGAAGATTGTACCCTTCTCATCCTCGCCGCTAACGGTTGTGTACTTGGCAGCATCGGTCAACGTATTCACGGTACCTTTGTTGACAAACACCCTTGCCCTCTTCTTGCACTGGCTGTTGATGGCAGCACCGCCAGCGTTGACAAGGGAAACACCATCGAGATACAGGTTATATTTGCGCGAACCATAAATCTTGAAACATCCGTTGTCACTTGTACCCTCAAGCTTATAGTCAACCTCCTTTGAGGTCTGCGAGGTCACGGTAACCTTGGCGCCATCGACATTCACTGCCACGCTGTCAAACGCAAAAGGATTTTCTACAATTGCACGGCCGCCAAGATATGTTACTGTCACCGCCGAGGGAAGTTCGCCATAACCAATGCTGTCAACTGCTGAGAACTGCACTTCGGCACTACAGTTGTCAAAAAGAGTGACTCTCATGACATCGGCCTTCTCATCAAAAGCGATGCTGTCGACACGTTCCATTGCCACACATTTCACTTCACCGTTGTTCATGTAGAACTTGACATCCTTGTCGGCGCGCGCCACTATTGCCGACAAAAGGGATATTATTACAAAAAAGCACCTTTTCATCGGTTCATTATCTTATGGATTGCTCCGTTTATACTCAAGAGATACACACCTGCGGGATACTCCTGCACAGGCAGGCGCAGTTCACCGTTACAATAACCGGCAAACAGGGAACGTCCGTCTATGGTAGTCAATGTGACCTTTACCGGAGCACTGCTTGTTATGACAATGGAACCGCCCAAAATAGAAAAAGACTGGACGCAGTTCTCCCCGATACCGGTCTCGGGAGAGGGCTCATAATAGAGGAACGACATCATATCTATACCGCCAGCAGCCCAGTTCACGACAGAACCGTCGTTCATGTTCATATAGACATCGCCGTTACCGAATTTAAGGCTCATGATATCGGCAACAGCATACTCTGCAGAACCTTGCCGGCTCCTGACAACAATCTTTTTGTCGGGAACGGAAGCCGCGGCAATCCCAGCAGCAACAGCAAGCAACAAAAGGAAAACAATGCGCTTTTTCATAATCTTGTAGGAATTTTTATACAAATTTAAGATATAAATCAAGGCATATTTGTTAACTAGTGTTAATATTGGAACCCTAAAAAGCAGACGGCGGAATTTGTACCATTAACCGCATTTTATAAGGTATCAATGTAAAAAAGAGAGCAAAAAGAGAGGCCAACAGAAAAAGGATGTACCCCAAAGTTTGTCGACAAACTTTGGGGTACATCCTAATTTATATGCTATCAGAATTTATGATCCGAATGTCACCACTATTCTTTTTTGAACTACTTATAATGCCCAGCCTTTTTTTACAGCCCAACGGTACACAACTGGTATTATAAAGATGTTAAGTAGTGTCGATGACAGCAGGCCGCCGAGCACGACCACTGCCATTGGGCTCTGTATCTCGTTACCCGAGGCTGAACCGTTGAGAATCATCGGTACAAGCGCCAGGGCTGATGTGAATGCGGTCATGAGGATTGGTGTCAGGCGGTCGGCCGAACCGTGCAGGACGGCCTCATCAAGCGACACTCCCTCACTGCGCAGATGCTGATAGCGCGACACCAGCAGGATTCCGTTACGGGTTGCAATACCGAACAATGTTATGAGACCGATGATGGCCGGGATACTCATGACTGCCGATGTAAAGTATGTAGCCAGGATACCGCCGATGAGTGCAAGCGGCAGGTTCAACAGAACCACAACCGAGAGTGTAGTGCTCTTGAACTCACTATAGAGCAGCACAAAGACTACAAGGATTGCGACCATTGTGGCAAGCCACAATGTACGCGATGCCGAATCGGCACTCTCGAACTGACCGCCATACTCAAGACGGTAGCCCTCATCAAGCTGAAGATTCCCTGCAAGATAATCGCGCACGCGGTCCACGGTTCCTGCAACGTCGCCACTTGCTATGTTGGCCGATACCACGACCTTGCGCTGTACGTTCTCGCGGCTTATGCTTCCAGGGCCGCCTACCGACACGATAGATGCCACATCGTCAAGCACTACCTTGCCGTTGGGAGTGTCTATAAGGGCACGTTTCACGCCCTCGATGCTCTCGGTATAATCCTTGTTAAGACGTATTATAAGGTCAAAGCTACGTTCCTCCTCATAGACGCTGCCCACCTTCTTGCCAGGGAATGCAGCCTCAATGAAACCGTTGAACTCCTCCATTGTAATGCCGTGGTAGGCAAGTTTCTCACGATCGGCACGTATCTGCAGCTGGGGAGTCTCGACCTGCTGCTCTACGTTAACATCCACCACCTCGGGGAATGCGGCCAGCAATGACTTTATCTCGGTTCCCTTACGGAAGAGAGTGCTGAGGTCGGGACCGAATATCTTGATTGCAAGGTCGGCCTGTGTACCCGACACCATGTGGTCGATACGGTGCTCAAGAGGCTGACCGACCGATGTCACCACACCGGGAATCTTTGACATGCGTTCACGCACCTCGGCAAGGAACTCCTGCTTGCTGCGTTCACCAAGCACAAAGTTCACGTCAATTTCGGCTCCGTTGGATGTCTGCGAGTGCTCGTCGAGCTCACCGCGGCCTGTACGGCGCGCAGTACTTGTGACCTCGGGAACCTGAAGCAGTTCCTTCTCTATGGCAGCACCAATCCTGTTGCTCTCCTCAAGGGATACACCGGGGCGTGATACTGCAGCTATGGTAAGAGCATTCTCGTTGAACTCAGGCAAGAAGCTGCGTCCCATGCGGGTAAAGAGGAACAGACAGGCAGTAAACAGCAGCAGCAATGCGCACACTACCGGCTTTGAATGCCCGAGCACCCATTCAAGCGAAGAACGGTATGCACCGAGAAGCCATTTCTCGACCCAGGTCTTCTTCTCGGTCTTGGTAAGATATCTGTTGCCCGAGAGCATCAGTTTGCAGAGCAACGGGGTCACAGTCATGGCTACCACAAGCGACATGACAAGCGCTATGAGATAGGCAATACCAAGCGGTTTCAGCATTCTGCCTTCAAGACCGCTAAGGAAAAATAGAGGCATGAAGGTAACCATAATTATGAGAGTTGCATGGATTATCGAAGCACGTATCTCCGAAGATGCCTCAAAGACTACCGTAAAGGACGAACAACGCTGCTCCTTAGGGAGTGCGTGGTTCTCCCTGAGACGCTTGTACACATTCTCGACATCTATTATGGCATCATCCACAAGCGAACCAATAGCAATGCACATACCGCCAAGGGTCATAGTGTTTATGTCCATACCCAACAGGTAGAGCACGATGACTGTACCGAGCAATGACAACGGGATTGCAAGCAGAGAAATGAATGTAGAACGCAGATTTGCCAGGAAGAGGAAAAGAACAAGTATGACACATATTGCTCCCTCAATCAAAGAACGGCCCACGTTGTTCACTGACGATTGAATATAATCGGCCTGACGGAAGATTTCGGTATGTAGCCTCACATCGGCCGGCAATGACTTGGCAATATCCTCAAGGTTGCGTTCGATATTACCGGTGACATCAAGGGTATTGACTCCCGGTTGCTTAGATATCGAGAGGATTATCGCCGGAGAACCGTTCAATGCCGCATAGCCCTGCTTGACCGCCGGAGCTATCACAACATCGGCAACATCGGCAACGCGTACAGGCGTGTCGCCCGACATTTTTACAACAGTGCTACCGAGTTCATCGACATCATTACTGCGTCCCATACCTCTAAGATTGTACTCGTTGCCATAGTCGCGGAGTACGCCTGCGCCCACGTTGACACACATTGAGCCGGCAGCAGCCTCCAGTTCGCCCATTGACACGCCATACATCTCCATCTTCACTGGGTCAGCTAACACCTGATACTGTTTGTAGTCTCCTCCTATTATCGTTACATTGGACACACCGCCCGTAGCAAGAATTGCCGGTTTGATTATCCATTCGGCAAGAGTACGCAACTCCATCATTGAAGTAGAATCAGCATCCATACCAATGAAGAGCACCTCACCCATAACGCTTGACTGCGGGGCAAGCATAGGCACCACACCATCGGACAACTGACCCGAGAGCAGGCTCATCTTCTCGCTTATTATCTGGCGGGCACGGTATATGTCCATTCCCCAGTCGAACTCCACCCAAACGAATGAGAATCCCTGCGACGAGGAAGAACGAACACGGCGCACATTGGTAGCACCATTCACGGCAGTTTCGATGGGGAAGGTGACAAGGCGTTCCACCTCCTCGGGCGCCATGTTAGAAGCATCAGTAAGAATAACAACCGTCGGCATCGTGAGGTCAGGGAAGACATCGACCTCAATGTTCTTTGTAGAGTATATACCGCCAATGACTGTCAGCACCACGGCAAGCAGCACGAACAGCCTGTTGTTCAAAGAGAATTTTATTATCCTGTTAAGCATAGCTACACCTCAATTAATGTACATGACCTGCATGGGGGTCAAGTGCCGCGGCACCCTGTGACAACTTGAGTGCAACAGCACCTTTTGTGACAACACGTTCCCCGGCGTGCATACCCTTTGTAATTTCTACCCTGATACCGTCGGTAGCACCGACCTCAACAGCACGTTTCTCAAAAGAGGCCGGATTATTCTGTACAAAGACAAAGAAGTTGCCCATCTCCTCTACAAGAGCCGTACGTGGCAAAGCGATGGCATGTCCGTTGCTCTTCGAGATTATATACAACGTAACGATGCTTCCGGGGATAGCTCCGTCGAATGCACCGGCAGAGATTGTCAAGGGCAACATGTTGCAACTGTTGGCAGAACTGCCAACGGCCAGCACCTTTCCGCCGATGGCATTCATTGAAAAGGCCTCGCCCGATGCTAGCACAATATTCACATCCTCGATATTCTTCAACTGCTGTGCAAAACGTACCGGCAACTCGGCAGCGATGTTCATGCTGCCATTGGACTGCACTGTAGCAATAGGGGTACCTGGCTCCACATAGTCACCGTTTGAGACAAGCAAGGATGCTATGTAACCGTTCTTTGGCGCCTTGAGTGTGACCTTGCCGCTGCCGAAACTGCGTTTCATGCTCGTGAAACGCGCCCCAGCCTGCACGTAGGCAGCCTCGGCTGCCTGATATTCACGTTCCGACACTACCTTGTCGCCAAAAAGGAGTTTTTTTCGTTCATAATCGGCCTTTGCAAGAAGGTAATTGCTCTCGGCCTCGGCAAATTTCACAGCTGCGTCGTTGTCGGTCACATCACCGCCCTCTAGATAGAAAAGCGCCTCGCCGGCAGTAACACCCTTGCCCTCGACAACATTGCCGGCAAACTGCACCTTGCCGCTTGCAGCAGCAACAATGGTAGTAAAGTCGGACGGAGCAGCAACTACCTTTGCCGCAACCTTTACCGCACCACCGAAGTACGACTCCTTGGCCTCGGCTGTTGCAAAATCTATTTTCCAGCTCTGCTCCTTGGCAAAAGAGACATCACCTTCCTTTGCAGGAGTCTCGGCGCCATGGCCCGGGTGTGGAGCATGGCTGTGTCCATGAGAATGTCCTGAATTGTCATGCCCCTCGTGATTATGGCCTGCATGATTATGCCCGTCGTGCGAATGTGCATCATGGTTATGTCCATGACTGTGTGCATCGCCGTGGTCATGTGATTCGCAGCACTCAGTCACTGTCACATCAAAGTGTGCAGTCTCCTCGCCTATGGTTATGTACAATGTTCCGGCACCGGCTGTTTCGGGAACCAGTTCAAAATGGAACATTCCGGCACCGTGCGCATTTGCTGTCGCCGTATGACTCTTGCCTCCAACCCTGAGCAGCAGGTTCGCCTCATCAGCCTGTGAAGGCTTGAAATCGGACAGAGTCGTAACATAAAGCGTGATGCACGCCTTCTTGCCTACCTCAAGCCCTTCATGTTGCAGGAAGAGCTCCGCTTCATGTGTGTATGCCGTGAATGAGTGCATGTGTACATGCCCGTCATGGCTATCGGCATTTTCGTGAGTGTGGCCCGCGCATCCGCACAAAAGAGCCATCGTTGTCAGAACAAAAAGTATCTTTTTCATAGTGTAGTATTTTAAAAAATCCAATAGGGAACAGCACAAAGCATCATCCCTTTATATATTCCTTGGCCCACTGTTTGTCCACATAGTTTTCAATAAGTGTGCAGGCATGCGCACTGAAATCGAGACCGCAGCCCATGATGCCGTTCCACTGCTCCATTGTGAGACCGGTGAGTGAATCACGGTCAATGCCCGACTTTACAAGGCCATATACGATACCGGCATTGAAATTATCGCCGGCACCTACCGTACTAACAACATCGACCTTCTTTGCAGCATAACGTTCACTCTCCCGGCCTTTGAAAAGGCGCACCTCGCCGGCACCGCTTGTAAAAATGAAGTTGCGGCAATAGAACATTATCTTCTCCTTGTATATCTTCTCGGCATCGGTCATGTCGTAGAGATATCTGAAGTCATCGGCCGAGCCACGCACCACATCGGCAAATTCAAGGTTCTCAATGAGAGCCTCGGAGAGCTTTATCCTCTCCTGGACATGTGTCTTGCGGAAATTTATATCATAGTAGAGCAATGCACCCTGCTGGTGGGCATACTCAAGGAAAGCCTTCGTCTTTGTACGGAGCACGGGATTGAGGACGAAATAGGAACCGTATATGACAATGTCACCAGGATTTATCTCGGGAAACTCGACCTCGAGGCGGTTGTTGGGGTAATCCTTATAGAAGAGATAATCGGCATCATTGTTCTCATCAAGGAACGCCAGTGACAGAGGCGACTTGCCGCCTGAGAAACTGCATACGCATGAAGAGTCGACTCCGCTGTCGCGCAAGTGCTCGATAATCATGCCACCCACCTTGTCGTCACCCACCTCACTGATGAACGAGGCATTGACACCCATACGTCCAAGGGAAATCATGCTGTTATACACTGAACCGCCCGGAACCGCCTTCACAGGCTGCCCGTTCTTGAAGAGAATGTCAAGTATCGTTTCACCGATACCAATTACCTTTGCCATACTATTCTGTAAAATCTTTATCTTTTTGACTATAAAAACATCGCCGCTTATGCATCATATTGTCTCACAGCACAATGCGACTGAGTAACTGTTGTGCCGACAGAATCAGACAGCAGTTGCATCCATTATAATTCTTTCAAGTTCCTCCAGATTGTCTGCCACAGCCATGTAACGATCGATGTCGCCACGCAGGAAACCACTCTCCTTCGATGCCTTGAGCAGTGCGACAAGCGAATCCCAGAAACCGTTCACGTTATAAAGCACCACTTTCTTGCTGTGGTAGCCGATGGTTGCAGCTGCCATCACATGAAAAATCTCGTCAAGCGTACCTATCCCGCCAGGCAATGCTACAAGTATATCACTGCGCTGAAGCATGATATCCTTGCGGTCACTCAGATTACGGCAATTAACCTTTTCATCAATGAGTGAGCTCACCCTGCCGCGTTCCTCAAGTATCATGGGCACGACACCCACGACCTTGGCCCCTGAAGCCTTTGCCGCCTTGGCCGTCGCCTCCATGAGACCGAAGCGGGCACCACCATAGACAAGTGTAGCACCAATTCGTCCCAGCATATTACCCACCGCGGTTGCACTGAGTACATAAAGGGAGTCTATCTCCTCTGACGCGGCACAGAAGACCGCAATGTTCCTTGCCGGCATCATAGCGACTGCATGTCGTTGAGACGCTTGTACAAGCCATCAAGTTTCAGAAGCTCCTCGTGCTTGCCACGTTCCACAATCTCTCCGTCACGCATCACACATATCTCGTCGGCATTCTTGATTGTAGAGAGACGGTGCGCAATGGCAATGGTTGTACGGGTCTTCATGAGACGTTCAAGAGCCTCCTGAACAAGACGTTCACTCTCGGTGTCAAGAGCCGATGTCGCCTCATCAAGGATAAGTATCGGCGGATTCTTGAGAATTGCACGTGCGATACTTATTCTCTGGCGCTGACCGCCCGAGAGCAGACAACCACGGTCGCCCACATTGGTATCGTAGCCATGCTCTGTCTCCATGATGAAATCGTGCGCATTGGCGATTTTGGCAGCTTCGATAACCTGTTCCATGGTAGCATTCTCCACACCGAAGGTTATGTTGTTGTAGAATGTGTCGTTAAAGAGAATTGCCTCCTGGTTCACATTGCCGATGAGACCGCGCAAGGACTTCACCTTCATATCCTTGATATTCACGCCGTCAATGGTTATCTCGCCACTCTCGACATCGTAGTAACGTGGGATAAGGTCTACCATTGTAGACTTGCCGCTACCCGACTGGCCCACAAGTGCAATAGTCTTTCCCTTCTCTATCTTGAGGCTGATGTTCTTGAGCACATCGCGTTCGCCATCGTATGAGAATGTGATGTTTCTGTACTCGATTCCCTCCTTCATCTCAGGGATTTCAACACCCTTGCCACCATCCGAAATAGGGTTCTCGGCATTCAGTATGGCATCAATACGTTCCATTGAGGCAAGACCGCGAGGTATATTATATGACGCCTTTGAGAAATCCTTGAGAGGATTGATTATACTGTAAAGGATTGTCAGGTAGTAGATGAACTCGGCAGCAGAGATTGGAGAACTGTCACCAAGAATCAGCATACCGCCGAACCACAGGACTATTACAATGATACAAGTTCCCAGGAATTCACTCACGGGATGCGCCAAAACCTGACGCATTGTAACCTTCATGGTTGCCGAACGCAGTTCATTGCTGCACTTTGCAAAACGGGCAGACATCTTCTTCTCGGCAATGAAAGCCTTTATGATTCTGAGACCTCCGAGAGTCTCCTCCATCTGTGATGTGGTCTCACCCAGTTTCTGCTGGGCAACAAGAGACTTCGCCTTTAGTTTGCGCCCGATGGACCCCATTACCCAACCCAACACAGGAATTACACATATTGTAAACAGGGTCAGTTCCCAGCTGATGTATATGAGTGTGCCAAAATAGATGACAATGAATATGGGGTTCTTTATGAGCATGTCGAGTGAGGTGACAATAGAGTTCTCCACCTCGGTAACATCGCCGGTCATTCTTGCAATGATGTCGCCTTTGCGTTCCTTTGAGAAGAAACCGATAGGCAAACTAACAACCTTGTCATACACCATTGTACGCATATCACGCACGACACCTGTACGCAAAGGAATTATCGCTGCCGAAGAACCGAAGTAACTTGCTGTCTTCAACAGAGTCATGAGAACCAGGAATAGTCCCAACATAAGCAACACTGTGGAGGCACCATGCGCAGCGGTAAGCTCATTCATGTAGAATGTGGCGTTGTTCATAAAAACATCCTTCAGGTTGCCCGAGTTCATCTCCTCCCAAGGAATGAACTGCACACCACTGGTGTCGGTTATCTTGAACAGAATCTGCAATATCGGTATGATTACCATGAACGAGAACACGTTCAGTATTGCCGACAGCAAAGTGAAAACCAGCGAAAGGACAAGATATTTCTTGTATGGGGGAACAAACCTCCTGAGAACCTTGAAAAATTCTTTCATAGTATATATAATATTATTATTTTATAATAAATACCCGGCAAAGGTACTCATTTTTTGTCATATATCCACTAACGACAACCTTTTTTAGGACAATCCATTGAAATAGACATGGGAGAGCATGCACACACACCCTCCCATGTCTATTATTTCACAAGCCTTCAACGAGTTACTCTGGATTATTCTTATAATACTCGTTCCACTCCTCGAGCACCTTCTGCCAGTCAACAACCTCACCATTGGCAATAGCCTCGGCCTGGTCAAGGGACTCCTCATGACGTTTCTTCTCGGCATGACGCAGTTTCATGGCTTCAATTGTAGCCTCATCAAGAATATGAATCCTCCCCCTACGCACACACTCGTCAAGATCAAGCGGCCCGAAAGCCTTTCCCTGAACATTGAAGTCGGAAATATTGAACTCGAATACCGTACGCAGAGTATGGCGCACCATCTTCTGGGCACCCCGGCTGACCACCATCTTCTGACCGAGCAGTTTGCGTATAATACCTATCTCACGCTGTGAAAATTTGTTTCTTCCCATAATCTACATCACAAAATCTTTGAAATTACTGCACAAGACCAAGTTTCTTGGCAAACTCCCATATGACCATTCCAGCCGTTACCGACACGTTAAGCGAATGCTTTGTACCAAACTGCGGAATCTCTATCGCGCCGTCTGAAGCATCGACGACCGCCTGCTGCACCCCCTTCACCTCATTGCCAAGAACGACAGCATAGCGCCGACCGGGAGCCGCCGCAAAATCCTGTAGTGCGATACTACCCTCGCATTGTTCAATTGAAAATACACTGAACCCATCGTTACGCAATGCAGCAACAGCATCCATCGTCGACTCGAAGTACTGCCATTCGACGACATCCTCTGCTCCAAGTGCAGTCTTGTGTATCTCGGCACTCGGTGGAGTAGCTGTTATTCCGCAAAGCACAATGCGTTCTACCCTGAATGCATCACCGGTGCGGAACACAGAACCTACATTATGCAGGCTACGCACATTGTCAAGCACCACCACCAACGGTAATTTATCGGCTTTGGTAAAGGCATCACGGTCGATGCGCCCCATTTCGGTTACAAGTTTTTTCCTGTTCATATATACTTGCTCCAATCAATTTTACGCATGTCACCCTCACGTTCATATGCGGTATTCAAAGCCAAAGCCGCAGCCACATTGTGCGACACGTGACCGTTCTTTGAAATCTTGAGATAATCCCAAAGCAGATTACGGTAATCGGGGTGGGCACAATTCTCTATAAGCAGACGTGCACGTTCATCGGGTCCCTTGCCACGCAAATCGGCAACACCCCACTCCGTCACGACAACCCTTACATCATGCTCAGTGTGATCGGCATGCGTAACCATAGGCACAATAGAACTCACGGCACCGCCCTTCTGCGTTGACGGACACATGAATATTGAAACATACGCATTACGTGCAAAGTCTCCCGAACCACCAATGCCGTTCATAAGGCGTGTTCCCCCAATGTGTGATGAGTTGACACAACCGTACAGATCGACAGCAATGGCTGTATTCATGGCAATTATACCCAGACGACGTATGATTTCGGGATGATTCGATATTTCGGACGGACGCAAAATGAGCCGGTCTCGGAAGAAATCAAGGTTATCATACACTTGCTGCAAGCATTCCTGACTGAGTGAAAGCGAACATGTACTGCCGGCTTTTATACGCCCGTGCTCCATGAGGTCGATAACAGAATCCTGAAGCACCTCGGAATAGAGGTCAAGTGCCGGCAATTCCGCACAGTTCTCAAGAGCCTTGAGAACGGCATTGGCCACATTACCGATACCGCTCTGAATTGGCAGTCCCGTTGCAGGAATTATTCCACGCTTCATGTCATTAAGTATAAAACCTACGACATTCTCACCAATCTTGCGCGTAACGGGGTCCAGTTCCTTGAAAACCACCTGTTCGTTGGGCAAATACACCTCCACGATACCCACGACCTTCTTGGGGTCGACCTGAACATATGGTTTACCCACCCTGTCGGCGGCATTATAGATTGGAATATCCCTGCGGTACGGAGGGTCAAGGGGTTCATACACATCGTGCAGCCCCATGGTATGATGATACGTATTGCGTTCAATTATAATTTTGTCGGCAAGATTCGCCACAGTCTGACCTATTCCACCAGCAGTGGTAAGATACACCTTGCCGTCGGGAGTTATATCTATCGCCTCAAGTATCGCTACATCCACCTTCCCTAGATAACCATAACGCAGGTCCTGTGCCATGAGGGAGAGATGAAGGTCGGCATACTCAATCTCCTTATTGTTGATAGCTTCACGCACCACCGGATTCGAGATGAACGGAGCTCTGAAGTTCAAAGCCTTGGCACGTGTAAGCATGCCATCAATGGCATCGCCAGTCGATGCGCCTGTAAAAAGGTTTATCTTGAATGGCCTGCCTGCAGCATGCTCCTCCTCGGCAATCCTTGCAACCTCGGGCAACACCGTCTTGGGGGTTCCCGAAAGGGTAAAACCACTAATGCCTACACCATACCCGTTCTTTATGTAGCCAGCAGCCTCTTGGGCTGTGATAATAGGGTAGCTCATATCGTCTCTTTTTTTAATGTCTGTAAATCCTGAACTTATAAATACTTACTGATATTTCCTGTTGAAAATCTCGGAATATATGAATGCGCGTTTTGCCTCAGATCTGTTACCGATGCTGAAGCGTTTGCCTTTGGGCAACTCATTTTCGACCGACGAATCGTATGTAGAACGGTGTTCCTTGTTCCCAGCCGCTTTGCCCTCGCCATACAGCAACGGCCTCTTTCTATTGCCGGCATCCTTCTTTTTTGTGACGGCAGGAGCAATAGTCTCGGGCTCAGGCATATATGTCTGCTGAAAAGGTTCATCCATTACTTCATCAGGTTCATCACCTTGAATTTTCGGAAGCTTATGCTTGACAACATATACCAACGAGTATATCACACCGAATATCACCAATGAAATAAGAGTCTCCATATCAGATATTGCTTTTGAAGTAATCCTTGAACAGTTCGTCAAAAATCTCGCCACGTGTGAGACGTCCGCCCTTCAGGCATACGACATCTATCTCACCTTTTGCCGAAAGGACATTGCTCTCAAGATTGTATATATCCTGCAGCATCACCAGTTTCGCACCCTTGCGAACCATGTTTATGCGCACTGCGAACCTGTCACCGCCACGCAAAGGACGTTTGTATTCAATGGCGACTTTTGCCACCATGAGGTCTATCCCCTTCTCGTGCAAAGCACTGAAACTCACTCCGAACGTCTCCAGGAACTCATGACGGGCATGTTCCATATAATGCTGATAGTTGGCATTGTTCACCACGCCTTGAATGTCGCACTCGTAGTCGCGCACCTTCATCTCGTATTCAAAACTGTATTTCTCCATAAATCAATATACCTGCTAGAATAACGCTAAATGCAAATATACAACAATAAATCATTCAATGCCGTTTTTAAGAAAATTTATAGCATTATAATACCAAGCAACATGTTTTTGTTTTCTTTATTGCGGAGAAATGATTAATTTCGCGCTATTGTTGACAATGGAACCGAAAGAGATTCAGCACATATATGCACAGCACCCGGGTGTAGACGCCCTGATGCAGCTGCGTGAAGAGGGGGGCAGGAAGCATGCCTTTCTCGAGGGATTGTTGGGCAGCAGCGCGGCAATGACGCTATGCGGTCTCAAACAGAGAGCCCCCGGACAGACCATGCTTGTGGTAATGAACGATGCCGAAGAGGCCGGTTATTTCTACCACGACATGATGCAGATATCAAACGACAGCAACATACTGTTTTTCCCGTCATCGTTCCGCCGTGCGATGAAATACGGACAGGAGGATGATGCCAACCGCATTCTGCGCACCGAGGTAATGAGCCGCCTTATCAACCGCCGCCGCAAAGAGGGGCTTGTGATAGTCACACACCCCGAAGCTCTTGCCGAGAAGGTAGCATCGCAGGGCGACCTTGAAGAGAAGACCCTCTCAATTGCCTTGGGAGACCGAATAAGCCGCGAGGAGGTGGAGAAGCGCCTGACGGCACTGAAGTTCAAGGAAGTGACATACGTATACGAGCCGGGCGAGTTCGCAATGCGAGGAAGCCTCATCGATATTTTCTCCTTTTCATCGGAATTTCCTTACCGCATTGACTTCTTTGGAGACGAGGTCGAGAGCATAAGGACATTCGAGGTCGAGAGCCAGCTCTCAAGAGAACGCACGGAGGAGGCAAGCATAGTGCCCAAAGTGACAGGCAAAGAGACAGTTTCGATAACTTCGTTCCTGCCAAAGAACAGTATATTCATAACAAAGGATATTGATTTTGTAAAGGGAAGCATTGAGAAGCTGCGCAACGAGGGGTTCACACTGCAGGCAAGGCTATCAGAAAGTGAATTACCTGAGATGCCCGAACTGATGTCGGCTGTCGAGGTTGAGACTTTTGCCAAAAGTGTAAAGCATTGGGAACTGCGCAGCATGAACAGTGCAAACACGAAAGTGAAGTTCAGCACATCACTGCAACCGCTTTTCCACAAGGATTTTGACCTTGTAAGCCGCAACTTCAAAGAGTACATCGAAAAAGGATACAGACTGTTCCTGCTCACCGACGACCTTCATCAGGCAGAACGCCTGAAAGCCATATTCGAGGAACGCGGCGATGAAATCCCTTTCACACCAATAGGGCACACAATACACGAGGGATTCTGCGACAATATTCTGAAGATTGCCCTTTTCACCGACCACCAGTTGTTCGGCCGATTCCACAATTTCCGCCTGCGCAGCGACCGTGCACGCAACGGCAAGGTTGCACTTACCATAAAGGAGCTCAAGGAGTTCGGCATTGGCGATTACATCGTGCACATTGATCATGGCGTGGGCAAGTTCGGAGGTCTGGTGCGCATCCCCAGCGGCAACTCTACACAGGAAGCCATCAAACTCATATATAAGAATGACGACGTCGTGTTCGTCTCAATCCACAACCTGCACAAGATTTCAAAGTACCGCGGCAAGGAGGGCGAGCCGCCTGCTGTGAACAAACTCGGCACAGGAGCCTGGGAACGAATCAAGGAGAGGACAAAGAAGAAGATAAAGGACATTGCCCGCGACCTCATAAAGCTCTATTCGCAGCGTCACAAGGAGGAGGGATTCGCATTCTCACCCGACAGTTATCTGCAGAACGAACTTGAGGCAAGCTTCATATACGAAGACACCCCCGACCAGCTGAAAGCCACAAACGAAGTGAAGCGCGACATGGAACGCAAACGTCCCATGGACCGTCTGATATGCGGCGATGTAGGATTCGGCAAGACCGAGGTCGCAATACGCGCCGCTTTCAAGGCCGCTACGGACGGCAAACAGGTTGCCGTACTGGTACCCACAACCGTACTTGCCTACCAGCACTATCTCACATTCAAGGAACGCCTGAAGGATTTCCCATGCAACATCGAGTACCTTAGCCGAGCACGCAGTGCAGCAACAACCAAGAAGATTATCGAAGAGATAAAGGAGGGTAAGGTAGATATTGTCATTGGTACCCACAAACTCACAAGCAAGGAGGTCAAGTTCAAGGACCTGGGACTGCTCATTATTGACGAGGAGCAGAAGTTCGGCGTTGCCGTAAAGGAGAAGCTGCGCCAGTTCAAGGTGAATGTGGACACGCTTACCATGACAGCAACACCCATCCCGCGTACCCTGCAGTTCTCAATTATGGGCGCGCGCGACCTCTCCATGATACAGACACCGCCGCCAAACCGCTACCCCATACATACCGAGATACAGACCTTCAATGCCGAAGTAATAAAGGAAGCCATCAGCTTCGAGCTCAGCCGCAACGGCCAGGTATTCCTAATAACCAACCGCATATCGGGAATGGATGAACTGGCAAGACTCATAAGACAGCATGTACCCGATGCCAGAGTGTGCACCGGACATGGACAGATGGAACCCGCGGCGCTTGAGAAGACACTGTATGAGTTCATAAACCATGATTATGACGTACTCATCGCTACTTCAATTGTAGAGAACGGAATCAATATACCGAACGTGAACACCATCATCATAAACCAGGCGCAGAACTTCGGTTTGAGTGACCTGCACCAGATGCGTGGACGCGTAGGACGTGGCAAGCGCAAGGCCTTCTGCTACATGCTCACGCCACCAAGAGAGAACCTGCCCACCGATGCCCGCCGACGTCTTGAGGCTATCGAGAGTTTCAGTGAACTGGGCAGCGGAATGCACATAGCCATGCAGGACCTTGACATACGAGGAGCCGGAAACCTGTTGGGTGCCGAACAGAGCGGATTCATTGCCGACTTGGGTTATGAGACATACCAGAAGATTCTTGCCGAAGCCGTACGCGAAATCAAGGAGGAGGAGTTCGGCGACATACTCACACAGGAGGAGGAAGAGAGCAGCAGCGAGACAGACCGCTATGTGAAGGAGTGTTTCGTAGAGAGTGACCTTGAACTGCTGTTCCCGGCCATATATGTCCCCGACAGCAACGAACGCATCCTGCTTTACCGCGAACTAGACTCTATAACCGAACCGAGGGACATAGAACCCTTCAAGGCACGCCTGCGCGACCGTTTCGGTAAGATACCGCCCGAAGGCGAGGAACTCATACGTATGGTCACCCTGCGCCGCAAAGCCCAGAGCCTTGGAGTAGAGAAAATCTACCTGAAAGGCGGCAGGATGAACCTGTTCCTTGTCGACACCCGTAACGAACGTTACTACACAAGCGAGACATTCGGTACAATAATGAGCTACATCCCTACAAGTTCATTCAACTGCAAGGTGCGCGAGGGCGACGGACGCTGCATAATCACCGTTGAAAACGTAAAAAATGTAGAGACGGCACTTGCTTTCATCGAGGAGATACGCAACCACAGCATCATTGCCGGACAGTGCTGATACTGTCCGAGAGCCCCATTTTTACATCAAACATCCTTTAAGCAGCAACATCAGTTCCCGCGTCTGTGCCTGTAGAGTTGCCAGGTATTTACAAGATTGTGCCACACGGAGTAGAAACCACCGGCGATGGCGGTAACCGGAGTCAGGAAAGTATAGGCAAACCAGATGGCAAAGACGGTGTTCTTCTGTCCCAATGACTGCCCCGCGGCAATCACCTCGCCATAACGCGCCCCAATGCGGCGCCCCACGGCAAACTGCACCAGACAGCACACAAGCGACACCACGGCAATGCCGGCCATGACAAGCAGGGAGAGATGTGAATGGACTATCGCTCTTGTGGTCATGGCAATGGCAAGCGACAAAGCCACAAGCCAGAGATAGAACGGCAAGTCTCGCCCTTTTGTCACCATCCATCCATGTACCTTAGGCAGGAACCTGCGTACCAGCGAAGCGCACAACAACGGGAGCAGCAGCAATGGAAAGACCTTTCCTAAAATTATGACAAAGGAACTGCCCAATGACATGCCCTCTACCGGGTGTGAGTAAGCAAGGAACAGTGGAGCCACAAGCGCCACCGCAATGTTTATCTGCATGGTATACGATATCAGCGAGGCAGAGTTTCCACCGAGTCTGGATGTTATCACGGCTGCAGCTGTTGCAGTGGGACACACAAAACACATCATGGCAGCCTCAAGGAGTACCCTTACCGCAGGTGACATTCCACGGAATGTTCCTATAATCACAGAGATGACAATGAACAGCAGCATCTGGAACAGCAACAGCCACAGATGCCAGCGTGTAGGCCTGAGCTCTTTTATACGCACCTTGCAGAAGGTGACAAAAAGCATTGTAAATATGAGTGTTGGTTGCAGAAATGAGACTATTTCCGACACAAGATTACCGGTACCTTCGGCCAAAGGAAGTTCACGATAGAAAAGATAGGCCGAGGCGCCGCCCAACATCGCAATGGGTAGCGACCAGTCGCGCAGGAACTGGAGAGGTCTCATCGCACAGCCTCCTTTCTTTCAAGTGACCGCCACGCATGCGGCAGGCATTCGACAATATCACCCGCAACAAGCGCAGTCTCGCCTTTTCCGGCCACGGCAATATCGCCGGCAAGTCCATGAACATATACCGCAATGCGTGCAGCATCGGTAGAGTCATACCCTTGCGCCAAGAGAGCAAGTAGAATACCGGTAAGCACATCACCGCTGCCACCTGTAGCCATGCCGGGGTTGCCTGTGCTGTTGAAATAGAGATTGCCGTCGGGGGCAATTACTGTTGTATATGCACCCTTGAACACAAAGGCAATACCATAGTCACGCGCCAAGGCACGGACCGACTCCATTGCATGGTATCTGCCGGGGAATTTGCCGAAAAGACGTTCAAACTCTCCCGGATGAGGCGTAAGCACGCTGCCATGCGGTAACCGTTGCAGCCACTCCTTGTTGCGCGAGAGGATATTCAGGGCATCGGCATCAAGCACCATAGGTGCGGTGCAGTTTTCAATGAGATTGAGCAGTGCAGCCTCACTCTCCTTGCCCTGTCCAAGGCCAGGACCGACTGCAACAGCATTGTACTTTGCAACATCAATGTTGTCACTGAAACGGCACTCATTGCTGTCTATGCTCGTCATCGCCTCGGGCACACACGACTGCACAATGACATTGTTGCAAGCAGGGACATGCACCGTGAGCAGCCCCACACCCGAACGCAAAGCCGCACGCGCAGCAAGGACTGAGGCACCAGCCATACCCTTTGAACCGGCGATCAGCAGTGCGCGCCCGAAATTGCCCTTGTGGGCATGCCTGCCACGAGACTTCAGCAATGCTTTTATCTCCTTTTCATCGGTATAATATAACGTAGAAGGCACCTCCTCGATTCCCTCCTTTGAAAGCCCGATATCAAGTATTTCCATATCGCCGACATACTGCGCATTCTCGGGCATCAACTGTGAAAGTTTCGGGAACTGGAGTGTCAGCGTGACATCGGCATTCACCACCACACCACTTGGCGGATGGTTGTTCTCGCCGAGCAGGCCCGAAGGCATGTCTACCGCCACCACACGGCAACCAAAGGCGTTTATCCCGTCTATCACATCGGCAAACAGAGAACCGGCCACCGGCTTATTGAGCCCGCTACCAAAAAGAGCATCAATTATTATTGTATTGCTTCCCAATTGGGGCATATCAAAGACGCCACGCACCTCATTGGTGAGAACTGGGGTTCCTTTCAGGCGTTCAAGGTTCACAGCACAATCGGGCGAGAGTTTTCCTTTCGGGTTTATAAGCCACACAGCCACGTCACACCCCTTTGCCGCAAGCATGCGTGCAACAGCAAGGCCATCACCGCCATTGTTACCCGGGCCTGCGAACACAGCAAAGCTGCAACCGGCATAACGGTCAAGTATAGCAACTGTCAATGCACGTGCAGCACGTTCCATAAGGTCTATGGAAGCAATAGGCTCATGCTCTATGGTGTAGGCATCGAGTTCCTTTATCGCAGATGTGTGGAAGAATTTCATAATTGTGCAAGATACTCCAATCCCTCTTTGTAACCGTCAAAACCCTTGCCGCAGATAGTCTTCTGCGCATAGAGTGAGATATAAGAAAAACGGCGGAACTCCTCACGTGTGGAGATATCGGTCAGGTGTACCTCAACAGTCGGTAACGCCACAGCCTTCAGTGCATCTAGGATTGCCACACTTGTATGGGTGTATGCAGCAGGATTAATGAGTATGCCGTCAAATACACCATACGCAGCCTGAATCCTGTCAACAATGACACCCTCATGATTAGACTGGAACAGTTCAACATTTAACGAGAGTTCCTCTGCCGCAGAGATTATAAACTGCTGGAGAGCCTTAAAGTCCTTTGCGCCATAGAGAGCCGGTTCACGCAACCCAAGCATATTGAGGTTAGGGCCGTTAATTACAAGTATCTTTTTCATACTATTACCTCTAAGAATTACTGCTTGGACAAAGATACAATAAAGAAATGAAAAAGAAGAGAATGAACAGCCGCGGTTCACTGCATTTTCTGAATTTCGTGTAGGTCAAGAAGCCTGTTTACTATCGCATAGATTGTTATTCCCGCAGGAGAATGTATCTGCAGTTTGTTGGAGATATTACGGCGGTGGGTGGTAACAGTGTGTACTGAAAGATTGAGGGCTTCGGCAACCTCCTTGTTGCTCATACCTTTTGCAATACACACGACAATTTCTTTCTCGCGTTGACTCAGTATATCGGTTCTTGATGTATCGGAATCATCATTTGCTGTCACAGGCTCGCAGCCACCCTGCTCGCGCACGCGCCGTTCAAGTTCCTCAACGGCCGGAATAAACAGCATATCCTCGACATTGCAGTGCGAAGCCAGGTCCTGTTCGCAATTGATAATGTCGAACAGGACAGAATTGAGCATGTCGTTACACTTGTTGGGGTAATAACTTATGACAATATCCTTTAGTTCCTTGAGTTTGACATCAATATGATTATGCTTACCGCTGAATACACTTATTGAAAACCCGCTGCCCATGCGGTTCTGCAACAGGTCATCGACATAAGTGAACACCACAGTATCCTCATACTCCATGTGTCTGCGCACTTCGGTAACATACTCATCATAGAGCTTGAGGATGAGGAAAGCCACGTCATCGGAACCGGAACAATCGAGTGCCTCAATGAGACGGCGGCGTATTGTGGGCAGATTGTAATCGAGAAAATATGTGTGGGCACGACGCAGATAACCAATGAGTGAAGGCAACGAGAGACTCCTGTAATCACTCCCCTTGCCGCTTATGAGGTTTGCCACCGCAAGGAATGTGGCGACATCCACTCCATGCATACTACATACCTCATCGACGCTCTTTTCGCCGAAGCCTGATGATATGCCGAAACGGCTCATCACCATCAACAGCGACGAGTTATCACGGACAAGATTCATCAGTTTGTCTGTAGGTTTGTATTTAACCGTATCGGCCATATTATCTCCTGGAGCATATTATGCACCACAAAATTACAGCTGCCCTACAATACGCACAATACCCAAAAATAATTAAAACAACGTTTTTTCACAATCACAAAATACCACAAATTCGGTATTGCCAGGCACAGACTATCGCAATAATTTTGCACTCGAAAAAATGTATTGGAATGAAAAGAAACATCATTATCACAATGCTGATTCTCTCCTTTGCTGCCACTTTTGCGGTTGCACAGGAGAAGAACGAGACTGGCGGGAAAGGCGACATCTGGTCGCGGCTCTCATTGGGAGGCTACGGCGAGGCTGTATACACCCGCAACTTCTACAGTGACAAATACCTGAGATACACCGATGCTGCCACATACAAGGATGATGACAGCCACGGCCGTTTCGACCTGCCGCACATTGTCTTTTGGGTAGGCTACGACTTTGGCAAAGGCTGGACATTGGGTACCGAGATTGAATTTGAGCACGGTGGCACAGAGAGCGCCGTGGAGATTGAAGAGGAGGAGGCCGGTGAGTACGAGTCGGAGGTTGAGCGTGGCGGCGAGGTTGCCATTGAACAGTTCTGGATAAACAAGCGCTTCTGCCGTGCACTGAACCTGAAGATGGGACATATTATTGTACCCGTGGGCGCAACCAACATGTACCACATGCCCACAGAGTTCTTTACCAACTACCGTCCCGAGGGTGAGAGCACAATCATGCCATGTACCTGGCACGAGACAGGTATAAGTCTATGGGGAGAGACCGACCGTTGGCGATACGAGGTAATGTTCCTGCCCGGACTCGACTCTGACCGTTTCGGACGCCAGACATGGATTGCCGGAGGTGCCGGCAGCCCATATGAGTTCAAGATTGCCAACTGCTATGCAGGAGCATTCCGCGTGGACAACACCTCGATAAAAGGGTTGCGTCTGTCATTCAGCGGTTATGTAGGTAACTCCTTCAAGAACACTTTGAGCGCTACCGACAATGCGAAGTTCAAGGATGTAAAAGGAACTGTATACATAGGCGCATTCGATTTCTGCTACAGAAGCAGGAACCTTACAGTAAGGGGTAACTTTGACTATGGCCACTTGACAGACTCGGAGATGATAACAAAGTACAACATGTCAATGCGCAAGGACTCCCCCTCGCCCAAGCAGGCTGTCGGCTCCGATGCCATTGCCGCAGGCATTGAGGCCGGTTATAACATACTCGCACTGTTCAACGGCAAGAAGATGAACAGCGAGAGGCTTTACCTCTTCGGCCGATATGAGTATTATGACTCCATGTTCAAGACCGAGGGTAGCATACAGGACTACAAATGGTGCGGCAGACAACGTATTGCAGCCGGTATAAACTACTGCCCTGTGAAGGATATCGTCATCAAAGGCGAATACAGCATAGGCCTGCTCGAGAGCCGCTACAACAACGAGCCTTCGATATCATTGGGAATAGCATACGCGGGACTTTTCAAGTAATGAAACAAATAAATGAATAACACTATGGATTTCAAGAAACTTTTGAACATTGCGCTTGCAGCGACACTCATGATAGGTATCACAGCCTGCAGCGACGATGACGACAACAACGGCCAGGGCAATGAGCTGAGCCAGAAAGAGAAGACATTCAAGGCAGCCATCGTGCCATACGTTGACAACACCATTGTCCCCACCTACAAGGGAATGGCCGACAATGCCATACTTATGTCCGATGCCTGCAATGCCATTGCCGAGGCTTTTGACAACGGCACACTCGCAACAGAGCACGTAAAGGCTGCCGGCAACTACTGGAACCTGTGCCGCGACTATTGGGAAAAGAGTGAGGCATTCCTCTACGGTGCCGCAGCCGACTATAACATTGACCCGCACATCGACTCATGGCCACTTGACAAGAATGCGATGGAGGAACTGCTTGTCGACCTTCGTAACGGCAAGGGCTGGACTATCGACAACAATGCAGGATATGGTCTGCTCGGTTTCCATGCTGTAGAGTACATGCTCTTTGAGCTGAGCGATGACGGCAACGCATCTCTCCCTCACAACACAAACTACACAAAAGAGGAGCTCGTGTATTTGTGTACCGTAGCCGAGGACCTACGTAACCAGTGCATACGCCTTGAAGCTTCTTGGGCAGGAATGGAGAATGTAAGCGTTGAGAAACAGGATATCCTTGCCGAGGCTGAGCTTGAGCCTTCAATCAACTACGGTTGGAGCATGAAGAATGCCGGCGAGGGCGGTAGTCTATACAAAACTTATCAGGAGGCAGCCGAGGACCTTGTACAGGGCTGCATCGACATTGCCGATGAGGTAGGAAACACAAAAATCGGCCGCCCGGCCAACGGCAGTTCCGAGGATGACAAGAACTACATAGAGTCGCCATACAGCCTCAACTCAATCAATGACTTTGTAGGCAACATAATAAGCATACGTAACGCTTATCAGGGCAGCAATGCCGGCGACGCGTCAATAAGCGACTACATAAAGAGCGTTAATCCAGCACTCGACACAAAAGTAAAGGCACAGATTGAGGAGTGCATCGTACTCATCAAGAAAATTCCTGAGCCATTCGCAAAGAGCGCAACAGGCCCTGAGGCTGATGCATCAGTAACAGCAGTCGGAACAGACCTTGTCGACACACTTGAGGAGGTGATGACTGCATTGTCAAAATATTGATTATGAAAAAGAATACTCTTTTGCTTTTTGCACTTTTAGGTCTGGGCGTTGTCTCATGTAGCGATGATGACAACAGCAAGCCTGCACCAGAACCCGAAGCAAAGCTCCCCGAGTGGTACTACACCGGCGGAGAGCTTGGAACCACCCATCTTGCTACATTCAACGCCTTTGAGCAGCCAACAGTGTCTGTCGAGGAGGGCGGGATGTACCAGTCATTCAAAAACGGCGAAGCACTCTTTGAGAAGCCGTTCATGAGCAACAACAGCGGTGTGCGCCACGGTCTGGGCCCTGTATACATACGTACATCGTGTCTTCACTGCCACCCGGGCTACGGACACGGCAAACGTATTGAGGCCGGAACATTCAATACCAACGAGATTGGCAACGGTAACCTGCTTGTCGTGTATAACAAGGATACTGAGGGTTACGTGCCCTGGCTTGCAGGAATGCCTCAGAGCCATGCTGTCGCACCATTCAAGGCACCTGTCGATGAGAGCAAGATTACTGTCGAGTGGAAAGATTATACCGATGAATGGGGTAACAAGTTCCCCGACGGCGAGACATACGAGCTCCAATATCCCGAAGTTAACATGCCCGAGGATGCCATTTATGTATATAACCAGGGATATGACCAGCTGGGCAACTATGGCGTCAAACTCGAGTCGACTATCGGTATCTACGGTACAGGACTGCTCGATGCCATAAGCGATGATGACATCACCGCCGAATGGAAAAAGCAGGAAGAGGAGGGATTGATGCAGAACGGACTGAACACTGCCTATTTTGAGAACGGACAGTGGAAGAGCTTCTATGCAAACACAGCACAGGGCGGTGACGGCACAAAATACATACGCCGTTATACATACGCCATGAGCCGTGGCCCGTTGCAGGACGGAGCCGGAGCAAACGCATTCTGGAACATCACCAACGCCACACGCAGCGACCGCCGCATGCACTATCTTGATGCTGCCGGAACATACGCACTCTACTCATCAAAGGACCCCGAGGTTCAGGCAGGCTTCGAGAAATATATTGCCGGCATTGACCCCGATAAGAAATACCCCGAGTTTTGGGAGGGTACAATAGAGGAACGCATATACGCCTATCTGACATCAAAGAACCTGCCCGTAGAGGTAAGCGATGAGGAGTACACCGACCTTATGGTATGGCATCGCGGACTTGCAGTGCCTGCCGCACGTAATGTACACGATGAGGATGTGCAGAAAGGACGTAATCTCTTCGAGAAAATCGGCTGCACATATTGCCACCGCCCATCGTGGACAACAGGCGAGGACAACCTGAGAGACCCTGCACGTTTCTTTGCCGATGGCGGAGATGAACTGCCACGCTACCCCCACCAGAAGATATGGCCATACACAGACATGGTACAGCACAAGCTACACATGGAGAATGACATACGCACCGGTTGGTGCCGCACCACTCCACTATGGGGCCGCGGACTTCACCAGAAGTGTACAGGTTCGCCTACAGCCGACCGACTGCACGACTGCCGCGCGCGCACTACAATGGAGGCTATCATGTGGCACGGCAATGCGAAGAGTGACGCGCGTTTCACTGTTGAGAATTTCCGTAACCTCACAAAAGACGAGCGCGATGCTATAGTGAAGTTCATTGACTCTATCTAAAATATTATTATCTTTGGTCCCGTGCGGGACCAAAGATTTTTTATCCCTTTATCCCTTTCATACAATGAGACGAGAAAAACTGTTCAAATACCTTTCGTTCGGTCTTTTTGCCCTGATAACAACCATTCTTATGGTGGCAACCATAATGGAGAAACTGTATGGCACAGAATATGCATTAGAGAATATCTACCGTGCCCACTGGATGATTGCACTATGGACAGTTGCAGCACTCTCTGCCATTGTTTATATCCTACAGCGCAAACTGCACAAGCAACCGGTTACACTATGCCTGCACCTTGCCTTTGCTGTCATCCTCATAGGTGCACTCGTGACGCACACCACAGGCAGGCAGGGACAGACACACCTGCGGGTGGGTGAATACACCAACCAGTATGTACTTGACAACGGCAGTATAGAAAAGTTCCCCTTCAGCATTTCACTTCATGATTTTGAAGTAACACGGTATGCCGGCACACAGACGCCCATGGACTTCGTGAGCACCATTGTAATATATGACAATGGGCGAATTGAGGGAACAGTATCCATGAACAACATATTCAAGCACCGAGGATACCGTTTTTACCAATCGGGCTACGACAACGATGAGAAAGGCACATTCCTTATCGTGTCACACGACCCGTGGGGAATAGGGATTACATATGCAGGCTATGCACTCCTGCTGCTGTCAATGCTGCTCTTCTTTATGCAGCCGGGCAACCGCTTCCGCGCTGCATTGCGCAGGGGTGGCGCCGCGTTGCTGATGATAGCGGCGTCAACAGCCAATGCCCATGGAGTGCCACAGACACTGCCCCGGGATGTTGCAGAGATATTCTGCGACATTCATGTACACTACAACGGCCGCATATGCCCCTTGCAGACACTCGCCCTTGACTTTACCGCAAAGGTATATGGCAAAAAGAGTTACAAGGGGTACACGGCCGAACAGGTCCTCTGCGGCTGGTTCTTTTACTACGATGAGTGGAAAAGCGAGCCCATGATAAAGATTAAGGGTAAAGAGACGAAGAGTGCGCTTGGCATAATAGGCAACTATGCCGCACTGACCGATTTCACAAACCGCAACGGTTATAAATTGGAAACAGTCCTGCGCAAAGGGAATAATCCGGAAATAAAGAATTTTGCTTCGGCCAACGAGAAATTCAGCATTATCAGTATGCTATGCACGGGAACTTTGTTGAAAATCTTCCCACACACCGACCCTGCAACAGGAGAAGTAATATGGCATTCATTTGCCGACACGCTACCTTCCGACATTCCACATGAAAAACAACTGTTCATTGGCAAGAGCATGAACCTTGTTGCCGAGAAGGTCGCAATGCACGACTATGAAGGCGTAAAGGCAATAACAGCAAAAATAAGAAAATACCAAATAAAGGAAGGCGACATGAGCATTCCTTCGGAGGCCACATTCAAGGCCGAAAAACTGTACAACAGCACAAACGGCAACCGCCAGCTTGCAATGGCATGCCTCACAATAGGTATTGTACTCTTTTTCATAATGTGCGTGCATACAAAAGAGAGTAAGGCAAAGCGTGTTGCCACCATTATACTGAAAACCGTTGCATGGGGTATTGTTACATACCTGACATTGCAGATACTCCTGCGCTGGCACATTAGCGGACATGTTCCGCTGTCAAACGGTCATGAGACAATGACATTCATGGCATGGTGCAGTATACTGGGTACAACCCTTTTTGGCAAAACAAGGATGATGTTGCCATTCGGTTACATTGTATGCGGCCTCACGCTGTTAGTCGCCACCATGGGCGAGGCTACACCGCAGATTACCCCGCTGATGCCTGTACTTCAGTCACCGCTACTGTGCATACACGTACTGGTGATAATGATAGCATACACTCTATTGGCATTCACCATGCTCAACAGCATTGCAGCAGTGATAATGAAGATAACCTGCAAGAATAGAGAAGAGGAGATTGCCGCACTGCAACGGACAAGCACCCTCATGCTCTACCCCGCCGTGTTCCTGCTCACTGCCGGAATATTCATCGGTGCAGTGTGGGCAAATATATCATGGGGGCGCTACTGGGGCTGGGACCCCAAGGAGGTGTGGGCACTCATCACAATGCTTGTCTACAGCGCCACGCTGCACGGCGGTTCAATAAAGGCAATGCGCCGCCCCATGTTCTTCCACATATACTGCATTGTAGCATTCCTGACGGTGCTTATAACCTACTTCGGTGTCAATTTCCTGCTTGGAGGTATGCACAGCTACGCATAACAATAATAAAAAAGTGGACAGGAAAATCCTGTCCACATAATCAAAAGCAAAGCAGTTATCGCCAAAATTCCAATACTGAATTTTAGATAATAACAAGATTGGAGTAAAATGCGATAAATTAGAAATTGTTAGCATAAAACGGTGAGTATAAGGCGTGTGGCTGTTAAGAAACCGGAGTTTACTAAACGTAAATGAGGATTACGCAACAGCCACAACAACACAGTTATCGCACTTTTAAGCACAACTGCATAATTATTAATATAAATTGGGGAGGGCAAGGCTTGCGACGGTTTTGAAAAAGGGAGTTTAGTAGACCTAAATGACCTTTTTCAAAACATAGCGTAACACAGCCATCGCCAATTTAGATAATAATTATATTATTTCAGCATATGTCCCAAAATACCTGAACTGCTCACCACACTCATGAAGCTCACACATGAGGGATAGGAACTCATCGCTGTATACGGAGGCCTCAATGTCAAAATAGAAACGGTATTCGAACTCGCGTTCGGGAATCTGACGGCTTTCGAGTTTTACAAGGTTCACACCGGTTGCATTAAAACGGGACATTATGCGGAAAAGAGTACCGGGGCGGTTAGGGATGTTAATCATAACGCTGGAACGGTCGGCACCCGAATAGATTTTGGGCTCTTTGGCAATGCAGATGAAACGGGTGTAGTTGTTGTCGCGGTTCTGGATTGAAGACTTGAGCACCTGCATCTGATAAAGTTCGGCACAGAGACGTGATGAGAGGGATGCCTTTGTGGGGTCACCACTCTGAGCCACCATGCGCGCAGCCTCGGCAGTGTTCTCGCACGCAATCACACGCACGTTCTTGAGTGTTGAAAGGAATTCAGAACACTGGCTGATGGCCTGCTGATGAGAGTAGATTTCACGAATATCCTCGAGCTTTGTTCCGGGCATTGCAAGGATTGCGTGGTCGACTTTAAGGCGCACACCACGCACGATATTCACATTGTATGCGGCAAGCAGGTCATAGATGGCATTCACCGAACCGGCAATAGAGTTCTCGATAGGCAGTACACCAAACTCGCAGAGTCCACTATTCACAGCCTTGAAGACACCCTCAAAATTGCTCATGTACATGATTTCGGGAAGGTCGAAAAGACGTTCCGATGCAAGGTGGGCATATGAACCCTCACAGCCTGCACATGCAACTGAGCCACGTTTAGGGAAGGGCTGCGGCGGAACCGATGCAATATCCTTGAAATAGTTGAAGAACTCGCTACCCTCGGAGAGCATGCGTGTCTCATATGACTCACTGAGGTCGAAGATTGTACGATAGAGTGTACGGCCATATCCCTCGAACTCAGGTCCTAGGCGCTTTGACACATTCTGCAGCACTGTGCGTGCACGTGAAGGGTGATAAACGGGGAGATTGTTCTCCTTTTTGTATTTTCCGATACCTGAGACTACCTGCATGCGACGTGCGAAAAGGTCGCACATCTGGGTATCAATCTCATCAATTTCCTGACGTAGTTTATCCAAGTCCATATTATAGTTGTTTTTTATTTTGTTCTATCTAAAGAAACTTACCGACATAAGTTCTCAGTTCTCACTTTTCACCTTTCCATTTTCACCTTCAATAATTCCTCCAAGTGCTGCAAAACCATCAAAGAAAGATGGGTATGATTTTGCGACACAATTTGTGCCTTTTATTGTTGTGACACCCTGTGCCACTGTCGACATTACTGCTGCCGACATTGCTATACGGTGATCGCCGAAACTGTCGACAGGAGCAACAGCAACAGGTTCACCGCCATAGACAGTGAATGTATCCTCACCAATGCTTGAGGATATTCCGAACGATTCAAGCACACTCTTCATTGCTGCAAGGCGGTCACTCTCCTTGAAGCGCAGGCGACCAACGTTGGTAAAAGTGGTTGTTCCCTGAGCAACAGTTGCTGCAATAGAAAGAACGGGCACAAGGTCGGGGGTATCCATACAGTCAAGTTCTGCGCCGAACAGGTGCGACGGCATTGCAACAACAGAGTCATTGTCTATGGTTATGAAAGCACCCATGCCACGCAGATGGTCTATAATGGCACTATCTCCCTGTAGAGACCCGTTGTTCATGCCACAGACAGTCACTGGCGATTTGCCTATTACACCGGCCACTACCCAGAAGGCAGCCGAAGACCAGTCACCCTCGATAACCACGCGCGACGGCATACGGTACTGCTGATTGCCCTTTATCCTGAAAATATTGCCACTGCGTTCAACGGATATGCCGGCTACATGCAGGGCGTCTATAGTCATGTCAATGTAAGAAGCACTTGTAAGCCCGCCGACAACCTCAATCTCACTATCCACGGCCGCCAAGGGCAGTGCAAAAAGGAGACCTGTCAGATACTGTGATGAGATGTTGCCAGGAAGAGTGAATCTACCGCCATGCAGTGTCCCGCGACATGTGACAGGCAGTTCTTCGGCAGCATGGCGTTCGAAATCCATTCCATGAGCAGCAAGAACGTCGGTCAGCGCCGCCATGGGACGCTGAGGCAACTTGCCAGCACCTGTAAAGGTAGCATCGGCGCCAAGAACAGCAGCAACTGAAATAAGGAAACGGAGTGTTGAACCACTCTCGCCACAATCAAGCGTACCTCCCTTGACAACACTCACCGGCTGTACATCGAAAACGCCCGATGAAAAGGTTATTTTTGCTCCAAGAGCATTGAGGCAACGCATAGTTGCCATGATATCATCATTTACACTGCTGCACACGATTGAACATGGTTCTGCGCCCAAAGCCGCACAGATAAGCAGACGATGAGCCTGAGATTTTGATGGCGGTGGCGTCACCTTGCCATGCAATGTTCCATGTACTTGCTTTTCCATTCAGACAATCACTTTAGAGAGTAAGACGCCAAGTTCCTCAACCGGCATATCGTAGAGTATGCAGTCGCCAACGGCACGAGGCAGCACAACCGAGATTTTCCCGCCTCGGCGCTTCTTGTCGGAAAGAAGTGCGTCATATATCTGCTGCGCACTGTAAGGACAACTTATGTCAAAGCCATACTCCACCAACAATGCCGCAAGTTCATCGGAGACATCGCATAGGCCGCACAACGGAGCAATGCGTGCGGCAATGACCATACCCTTTGCCACGGCCTCGCCATGAGATACGCCGAAATTGCTCAGTTTCTCAATAGCATGACCGAAGGTATGACCGAAATTTAACAGGCCACGTACACCATTGTCAAACTCATCCTGCTGCACCACATCGCGCTTGATTTCGACGCAACGTGCAACAACCGCCTCACGGTCGAAAGGAAGAGTGTGCAGGGTATCGTAGAGCGCAGCATCAAGAATCATACCATATTTGATGACCTCGGCGCAACCGTCGCGATAGATGTTAGGGTGAAGGGTGTCCATAAGCGCAGTATCACAGCATACGAGTGACGGCTGGTAGAAACTGCCGACAAGATTCTTGCCTGCAGGGATATCGATGGCTGTCTTACCCCCGACCGAACTGTCCACAGCTGCAAGCAATGTCGTAGGTACCTGTATATATTTTACTCCACGGAGATACAACGAGGCTGAGAGACCTCCAAGGTCACCCACTACACCGCCACCGAATGCAACCACTGCATCACTGCGTGTCAGTTGCTCACCGGCCATGAAGTTCAGGAATGCCAGAAGATTCTGGGCACACTTCGATGCCTCGCCTGCTGGAATCACATATTTGCAGGCTTCATAGCCTGCAGCCTGCAGAATATCCATGATGCTCTTGCCATACAACGCATCGACATTACTGTCGGTGAGCACTGCCAGGCGGCAATTCCCAAGCAGAGGGCGCACAAAATCACCAAGCCCGGCAAGTATACCGCGTCCGATGAGAATATCATAACTACGCGATGCATCAACATGTATTGTCCTGTACTGCATATATTTTATTTCTCAGCCTCTTCCTTTGCTACCCTGCCGTCACGCAGCAGTGCACGGAGAGTATCGGCATCATTGGCAACAATTGCCTCGCGATACTCCTGAAGAGAATTTATCAATAAATCGAGTTCATTCAAAAGATGCTCCTTGTTCTCAAGGAACAGTTCGGTCCACATATCCTCGTTAAGGCGCGACACACGGGTAAAATCGCGGAAACTGCCCGCGCTGTATCCCCGATGAAACTTTGACGAGGGACTTTTTATAAAAGCATTGGATACCACGTGGCACATCTGCGATGTATAAGCAATCATGCGGTCGTGAAAATCGGCAGTAGTAACCACAAATTTCTTGAAACCAAGCGGTGCAAGAGCCTGTTTAACACGGTCAAGCAATGCAATGTCATCGTGCACTGCCGGTACAATTATAAACGACGCACCATTATAAAGAGCCTCCTTTGAGTACTTGTATCCCGAATACTGTAGGCCGGCCATAGGATGACCACCCACATACGTAAAGCCATACTCTACAGCAAGGGCAAAACCCTTCTCGCATACGGCACGCTTTGTACCGCAGAAGTCGATTACAAGAGTATCAGGGGATATATACATTGCATTCCCGTCCATATACCCAATTACCGCCTGCGGTGTAGCTGTAAGCAGCAGCAGGTTGCACTTGCCCATGTTGGCCTGTGAAAGTTCCTCATCGACCGTACCTTCAAGCTTGGCGAAGCCTGTTATCTGGCTATTTATATCAAAGGCATAAACAGAGTGTCCGGCAGCCTTGAATGCCTTGGCTGCCGAACCACCTATAAGTCCTAATCCTACTATTCCTACAACCATAGGCAGTATTATCAGTGCATTATGCCACGAATCTCGCGAACACGCTTTGCAACCTCATCGAACTGTTCGGGAGTGAGTGACTGCGCGCCGTCGCAGAGTGCACATACAGGGTTGTTATGTACCTCGATGATGAGACCATCGGCACCTGCCGCTGTTGCTGCACATGCCATTGGACGCACAAGACGCGATACGCCTGTAGCATGGCTCGGGTCAACAACGATTGGAAGATGAGTAAGTCCCTGAAGCACAGGAACGGCAGCCAAGTCAAGCACGTTACGTGTGTAGTTGTCATAGCTGCGTATACCGCGTTCGCAAAGGATTACCTGCTCATTACCCTCGGACATTATATACTCGGCACTCATAAGAAGTTCCTTTAGTGTAGCCGACAGACCGCGCTTAAGCAGAATTGGCTTGTTGCTGCGGCCAAGTTCCTTCAGGAGCTCGAAGTTCTGCATATTGCGTGCACCTACCTGTATTATGTCCACATCGGCAAAAAGGTCAAGATGCGATGCACTCATAATCTCTGTAACGATGGGAAGACCTGTTGCCTCGCGCGCCTTCAGAAGAAGCTGAAGACCCTCGGCACGCAGTCCCTGGAAATCATAAGGCGATGTACGTGGCTTGAAAGCACCACCGCGCAGGATGTTTGCACCTGAAGCCTTTACAGCACGTGCTACAGCCAGTATCTGCTCCTCACTCTCAACCGAGCAAGGACCTGCCATAATCGCGAAATTGCCTCCACCTATTTTTACCTGGTTCTCGCCACAGCCCACGGTCACAACAGTATCCTCGGGGTGAAAACTACGGTTTGCACTCTTGAATGGATCCGAAATACGTGTTACACGGTCTATTATCTCAAGACCGGCAAGCAGGTCCATATCAATCTTACGGGTATCGCCAATGAGACCTATTACAGTCTGCATTTCTCCCTCTGAAACATGCACACGCACATTCTGCGACTCAAGCCAATGGATAAGGTTATCCTGCTGAGCCTTGGTTACTCCATGTTTTAAAACTGCTATCATAATTCTATTATTTTCTTTATATCTGTCACGTATCTACATGTCCACGCAACAGCGAACTTCGTTTGTTATAAATTATTTCTTCAGCCACAAAAATAATAAAATTTAAGCACAATGACATTTTTAGCAACAAAATATTACGAATCCGCACAAAACAATGTTTTTTTAACACTCAAACATAGAACAATGACTGATATAAACGACAAAGAAGGTGACTCAAAAGTCGTTTTGCAAAGAAAGCAACCCCTGTCAGAATAACTCTGGCAGGGGCTGTTTGTTCTAAAAGTGGGCTTTGGGGCACCCTATTGCAGACACGACATGGACTGAATCAATACAGACACATGGTTTCATTGCCAAACTTGACGGTAATAGAACTCGGTGTTCTTGAGACCGACCTATCGTATTCGAGTACAATTCCAACTTTCAGCCAGTTCTCTTTTTTCAGTTTCTTTTTCAGGGCTTTATGAAATATCTTTATATTCTTTTTTACAGCGTCATCCACATCCATTGGAACGGCAAAAGCCAACGAAGGGGCTATCCTGTATTTTTCCAGAAGATACGTATACAGTTCTTTTCCCGGCTTCACGCCCATGGCCTTACACACATGCTTGAATTTAATCGGATTCTTGACCTTTTCATTTTTCTCACCCCGCGATAGTAAGAAATCAATTTCAACCACACGACCGAACACATCGGTCCTGTACGCCGTTTTGCCGGTAATTCTATATTCAGAATCTCCCTTTGGATAAAAATTAAGCATCATGACATCATCCACAACAAAGGTATTTCCGTCTCGGCAACGGGCAAGAGTATTTCCTTCATACAGCAAGCGGTCATTCTCAAAGCGCACTTCACTCGCATTTACAAACTTCTTTCTGTTGCTCTTAGACAACTTGCCATATATACTGTCTGCACAAGTTGCCCAATACAACAAGTGCCTTGCGTCTTTATGCAGGACTGTTTTTTGCGAATTTGCATAAATCCTCACGGCAGACGGATGATTATTGAACAAGAGCAACAGCCTTCTGTTCTCCTGAATATTGCGCTTTATCTCATTCTTCAAGTCCTCCCCCCCGAAGCATGAAAGCGAATCAAGTACACTTTGAGACAGCACATCCTCCAGCTCATTTATAAAGAATCCGCTTTTTATAGAGTCAATATACTCCCTACCGGGTTCCCCGATGAAACCTTTGCCCAAGAATGAGAAGGGGACGTTCGACTTGGTATGCGTACTCTTATAGAATTCGGTTTCAATACTACTTGGAATCTGCTGGAACAGTGCCTTTATATTTATATCGCCATTGCTGCTGTGCCGCGAAGAATTCAACAGATACGACAATTTGCTTTTATCGATGTTGAAGTCACGCAATTCATACGCTTTATTTACAATGGCATCCTGGGCGCCCTGACTGATCATTTCGTTCCATGAATCATGAAGATAGGAATCCAATTTGTCAGCAACATAATCCGATACACATCCGGCCACGTAATCAGTAATCAGATCAACAATCTGCGCACTGGTTCTTATCGGTGACAATGCAATAAGACATAGAACCACCGCTTTGCACATATAATTTTTATTTCCTATTGACATGTTTCTTAAATTTTGATTGGTTCTCGATTATCTGCTTATCTATATCTGCTTCCACGCCATTGCAATATTCATTGATAACCTGTTCAAGCTGCGAGTAGACATATTCCATATACTCCTTTCTTGCAGCAATCTCGGAGATGGCAAGATCATCCATTGTAAGGACATCAAGAACTCCTTTGCCAACGCCCGCCCAAAATGAGCCGACAAACCAGCTGGCGACCTCAGCCAATTCGGATTTTGCCTCCTGCGATGCCTTGTAATCGGCCCTACCTTTCGGTATTGAACTTGCAACGGCATAACCCTGGTCATAACGAAATCCTTTTATTTCAGGAGTTTTTACGTTAGACTTTACTATACCTTTAACACCACATTCCTTGACATATTCTGTCCTGGCCCTGTTTATTGCCTCGTTATATTTATCTACATCGTCTTGTATCTGCTGACAGAAATCCTCCGGAACAAAATACGCATCTACGATTCTTTGAAACTGCCTTATTATCGAGTTGGTATCATCGGGAACCAGTCCGATAGTGGAGTAGTATTCTGCCACATTCTGAAAACGACTGTAAAGATATTGGTATGCCGAAACCTTTACGATAAGCGCAAGCCTATCCCTGTACGCCCTTTCAATTGAGCAATACTCATCTATATTGCTTTTTGCAAACTCAAACCTCTCGTCTGACCTGGCAGCAACACTCTTTTTTATCTCACTCATGTCGGGGTAGTCGAACTTCCTGTTCAGATAGTCAAGTTCTTCATAGGACAATGAGTCCAGACCAGCGAAAAAGACCCTTTGCATGAAATTATGTATTGCTGGCAATCTACGGGGATACATATCAATGTATTTGCCCAACTCTTCTGCACTTGAGCTCATCACGTACCTGATAATTTCTATCTCTTTTTCTGCCACATAATACTCCACCAGAGAGTCGAATTGCGTATTTCCGCCGTTTCGTATGGCAATCAGTTCTTCGTAGGGAATCTGTTCCCAGTCGACAACAGTACATAAATAATTCTCTATACCCTTACGTTCATTCACGTCGGCTTTGTATATCGAATACAACATACCCATATTCTGGTTTTGCAAAGCCCTGACAGTTTTGTCAGAAATCTGCGCTGTCACATTACCCGCAAGTAGGAGTGTCAAAAAAAGGACCCGAGAAAACAGTACAACAATACGTCTCATAATTTTATAGTACAAATCTGTAATTATACAAATAGGGTTACGGCAAACGCTACTGCAAAGATAGCATTATTTTACGCAAGAAAATCAATGTATATATTTTATGTGCAACAAAAACACGAGGCATCCCGCGGGATGCCTCGTGTATAATCGAGCAAGAACCAATTACTTCTTCAAAGCCTTCTTTACCTCTTTTGCAATTGCCTTGTCAGCTGCAGCCTTTGCGGCATCAAGCTTCTTCTGAGCCTTAGCCTCAGCCTTTGCATCACCAGCAGCCTTTGCAGCCTTTACTGCATCGTAGAGAGCCCAAAGGTTCTTCTTGGCAGTTACCTCCTTCTGTGCAGCGCTGTAAGCCTCGGCATACGCCTCAGCAGCAGCCTCTGCCTCAGGAGCAGCATAAGCATGCTTGTAACCCTTCTGAACATCCCAATAACCACGTGTGAAGTCAGGGAATGTTACAGCAGCGCAGTTGTTGTCCATTGACAATGTACCGAGTTCTGCCAAGCAGCACCACTCAGCCAAGTCATAAACGTCCATATCAAGTGGAAGACCGTTCTGCAAGCAGTAAACGAGACGTGAATCCATTACGAAGTCCATACCACCGTGACCGAGGTCGCGACCCTTCTCAACATACTTCTTTAGGATTGGGTGGTAGTACTTTGCCATCATAGCGTTTCTCTGCTCTGCGCTCATGAAACCGTGAGCGTTGAGGTTGTCGACCTGAGGAGCGCCTGTGCCCTTGAGAGCCTCGCCTGAAAGTGCAAGCTCTGGTGTAGGATACTTTGTTGCATAACCCTTTGTACCTGTGAGCTTGAACAAACGGTTGTAGGGCTGTGGAGTCATTACGTTGTGCTGGATTTCAACAACCTTACCCTTTGCTGTACGCATGAGTGTAGTAGTGTGGTCACCGTTACGGAACTCCTTGCACTCCTTACCTGTCTTCTCCTTTACAAGTTCCTTACCGAAGAAAGGATCTGTATCCATTGCAACCAATGTTGTGAAGCGGTCGCCACGGTGAATGTCGAGGCACTGTGCAACGGGGCCAAGGCCGTGAGTAGCGTAGAGGTCGCCACGGTTCTCCTTGTTGTACTTAAGACGCCAGTGGAGGTTGTCAACGTCGTTGTCGGCGGGGTCCTTCCAGTATGCGTCCCAGAACCACTCGAGGCTGTGGATATAAGCACCCTCGGCGCGGATAATCTCGCCGAATACGCCGACCTGAGCCATTGCAAGAGCGTTCATTTCATAGTCGTCATAGCAGCAGTTCTCGAGGATGAAACAGTGGAGACGTGTCTTCTCTGCGAGGTCGATAAGACTCCAGCACTGCTCAAGGTTCATTGCAGAAGGCACCTCGATTGCTGTGTGCTTGCCGTTCTCAAGAGCGCACTTTGCTACAGGATAGTGGTGGTTCCAGTCAGCAGCAACATAAACGAGGTCGATGTCGGGGCGCTTGCAAAGTTCCTCGTAACCCTTCTCGCCATAGTAGATGTCAGCCGGGATAAGACCCTGCTTGCGAAGTTCTTCCTGGCACTTCTCTGCGCGCTCATACTCATAGTCGCAAAGAGCTACAATCTCAACGCCCGGGATACGGCAGAAACGTACCACAGCACCGGGGCCGCGCATACCAAGACCCACGAAAGCAACGCGTACAGTCTTGATTGGAGCAACTGCGAGATTCAGAGCGTGCTCCTGACCGGCAGGACGCTCAGGTGTCTCAACTACAATAGTACCCTTGTCCCAATGCCACTTTGTTGAAGGAGAAAGTGACTGTGCCTGTGCTGTAGTGCCTGCAAGGGCCATTACACTACAAAGGGCAAGACCGAAAAATTTCTTCAAGTTCATATTACAATGAGTTTTAAATAAATATTGTTTTTAAATATCTCCAATGTCAGTATCACCAAAATGCCTGTAAAAACCACATTACACATGTTAGGATACAAATGCAAAGATAACCAAAATAATATACCTTCACAATTTTGTTATAAAAATTTCAAAATTTTAAGCACCTTCTTATTCAAGTGTTGAAAAATCAATATCCGGGGCCTCCGTCACATTACCTGTACGCTCGAACCAAGTACCCGACTTCAGATAATCATCGAAGAAACCTCCCATTGTGAGGAAGAAACCTTCGCCTTCCACTCCGCCGCGATAGTCAAGACGCTGTCGCTGATGTCCCGTAGCATCACAGGTGAAACGTGCATGTGTCACCGGAAGCCACCTGCCGTCAACGGTACGCGCCCATTGATTGCTATAACATGCCTTGCGGTTTATGTAACCCATTGTGGGATTGAAATTCTCAAGGAAAGAGTGTGCACCGGTATACCATGTGGTGATTTTGGGGCGACGGAAAGACGCCACAAGTTGCCACTTGCCCTTATGATTGTCGAAGAAGTATGCCGTATATACGGTATTGCCGTTGCCGTCGGGTCTTATTCCCATAAGGAAACGGCAGCGTTCGCCCGGTTTCCAGTCATAGAACATATAACTCTGGCCGCCTGAGCCCTCATTGCCAAAATCATTAACCTTTACTCCGTCACCCTTCTTCACGAGTGTAACACGCAATGAATCGGGAATCTCGGACGGATTGTCGGTGTTGAAC
>JAZQZM010000014.1:0-20966 GCA_045634085.1 Bacteroidaceae bacterium | reverse complement strand
ACAGAATTTCACAACAGGAATATCAACAGGCACTGCAGAAACTGTATGCCGACCAGGAGAGCAACGAAAAGCTCATAAGCGAGATGGCCAAACGCTACTCAACCTTAGACTACGACCAGATGGATGAGTTCTACAGGCTGGTAAACAGCTACATTGAGCAGGGAGAACTTACTAAGGCTGACTCTTTGCTAAAGACAAGAGGAGACGTAAACAGCCAGGTAGAAGAACAACTGAGGAGAGGAGAAGAGATAAAACATAAAAGGGAAGAACTTAAGCATGCAGAGGCTGTACACGGCCACGACAACGAGGAACTTGCAAGACGTTGCTACAGCTATTTCGAGAACTTCAATATGCGGCATATGAACGACTCTGCTGCACACTACATTGAATTGCGTGCAAGCCTTGACACGACAAACGTAGAATGGACAAACCAGGCCGGATTTTTCATTGACAACTACCAAGCACGGTACAACGATGCACTCAAATATTACGAAAGAAGCTTAAGGCAATCCTTTATACAATTTGAAGAAGAAAGTGAATGGATTGCGGCGTTGTACAATAACATTGGTCATGTATACAGCGAGCAAGGGATTTATGACAAGGCACTGGAATACTACAACATGGCGCTGAATTTTGGGGAGAATGCACTGGGAGAGCAGCACCCCGATGTGGCGATATCGTACAATAACATTGGTAGCGTATATAACTATCTAGGGAATTATGACAAAGCGCTGGAATACTACAACATGGCACTAAAAATTCAGGAGAATGTACTGGGAGTGCTGCACCCCGATGTGGCGACGTCGTACAATAACATTGGTCAGGCATACAGCGACCAAGGAAAATACGACAAGGCGCTGAAATACTTCAACATGGCACTGGAAATAGAGATAATAGTGCTGGGAGAACAGCACCCCGATGTGGCGACGTCGTACAATAACATTGGTCAGGCATACAGCGACCAAGGAAAATACGACAAGGCACTGAAATACTTCAAGATGGCACTGGAAATAGAGATAATAGTGCTGGGAGAACAGCACCCCGATGTAGCAATATCGTACAATAACATTGGTCAGGCATACAGTGACCAAAGGATTTATGACAAGGCACTGGAATACTTCAACATGGCACTGGAAATAGTGATAAAAGTGCTGGGAGAGCAGCACCCCAATATGGCAACATTGTACAACAACATTGGTCATGTATACAGCGAACAAGGGGAGTATGACAAGGCGCTGGAATACCACAACATGGCACTAAAAATAAATATAATAGTGCTAGGAGAACAGCACCCCGATGTAGCAATATCGTACAATAACATTGGTCAGGCATACAGTGACCAAGGGAATTATGACAAGGCACTGGAACACTACTGCAAAGCACTGGGAATAATAAAGAAAGTGTTGGGAGAGCAGCACCCCTATATGGCGACGTCGTACAATAACATTGGTTGCGTATACAACTACCAAGGAAATTATGACAAGGCATTGGAATACTACTATAAGACACTTGAAATCTGCAAGAATGTGCTGGGAAAGCAGCACCCCAATATGGCGACGTTGTACAACAACATTGGTCGTGCATACAGCGACCAAGGGAATTATGACAAAGCACTGGAATACTACAACATGGCACTAAAAATTAGAGAGAAAGTGCTGGGAGAGCAACACCCCGATATGGCGACGTTGTACAATAACATTGGTCAAACATACAGCAACCAAGGGGAATATGACAAGGCACTGGAATACTACAACATGGCACTAAAAATTTGGGAGAATGTGCTGGGAGAGCAACACCAGAACACGCTTATCACTAAAAAGAAAATCAAAGAATTATTATCAAAACAAAAGCAATAGACAATAATATTGTATGTTTACAAAAACGTATAGTATATTACAAATAGAATCAATAAACTGAGACAAAAGGAAAAAGCATAAAGATATAAATGATATGAACCATATTTATATTAATTTTGTATTTGGTTCAAGCAAGGGGTATCACCCAGTAATGGTTTAAAATGAAGAACCGGATATGGAAATAAACAATATCTGCATATACTGCGCATCGAGCAACAAGGCTGCCGAGGTATACGGCGACACAGCATATGAACTTGGGACGCTGCTTGCCAAGGAGGGTATTACTATAATTACCGGCGCAGGAGGCATCGGGCTCATGCGCATGGTTGAGGACGGCGCACTCGATAACGGTGGCAAGGCAATTGGAGTGATTCCCCAGTTCATGGTCGACCAGAACTGGCACCATACCGGGCTCACCGAACTGCGCATAACCGGGAGCATGCATGAACGCAAGCAGACGATGGCCGACCTCAGCGATGCGGTAATTGCATTGCCCGGCGGTTGCGGCACCATTGAGGAACTTAGTGAAATAATCACATGGAAGCAGTTGGGACTCTACTTTAACCCCATAGTGATCCTCAACATCAACGGTTACTACGACCACTTCATAGCACAGCTGGAGAAAGCCATTGAGGAACGTTTCATGGGCGAGATACATGGCAAGATATGGAGTGTGGCCTCAACGCCCGAGGAAGCTTTGGAGATAATAAGGAAAACCCCGCGCTGGGATGTATCGGTAAGGAAATACGCAGCACTATGACATCGGCTCCAGCACCATACAGCATGGCAACGGACAATGTCATCATGTTGCTTTTCATCATAAATATAATAGGCATGGCCTATGTGATCCTGATGAACGGGCCGAGCATTGTTGAACGCACAAAGGGACTGCTGTACTACAGGCACAAGTCAACACCGTTCAACGACAGGACGCACATAACAAAAATATGCAATGCCCTGATGTATGCGCAGAGCACATTCTACCTAACAGTGATAACGATGTGCGAGATGCGGGAATACACTGCTGCAGGCATTGAAAGGGAACCGCTGCTCTTCTTTGGAGCATATGCAGCATCGTTCCTGCTGTTCCTCATACTCAAACGTGCCGTATACGCAATTACCAACAGCATACTCTATACAAAGAAACAGATGCAGGAGTGGGACAATCTATATTTCTTTACAATAAAACTGTTGGGATTTGCTTTGACACCCGCTGCAATTGTCCTTATATTCATTCCTACAATATCTTTAAATATTGTCAATTTTTATATCATTTTGACAGCAATAGCCTATGTATACACTATAACAAGTGGACTAATCAAAATCATTTTTACCACAAAAAGCAACTATTTGGAGATTTTTTTGTATCTTTGCGCACTTGAATTTCTACCCATGGCAATGGTGTGGAAATATTCACTACAGCTAAGCGAATTTATAACAACAAAAATCTAGGACATTGAAGGTAAGTAAGATTTTGGTTTCGCAGCCGAAACCGGCCACTGGAAAATCTCCATATTTTGAACTTGCGGAGAAGCATAACGTGCAGATTGATTTCTGTTCATTCATCAAGGTAGAGGGAGTGACAGCAAAGGAGTTCCGTCAGCAGAAGGTTTCAATACTTGACCACACTGCAATCGTATTCCTTTCACGCCATTCCATTGACCACTTCTTTACACTCTGCAAGGAGTTGAGAGTGACAATCCCCGATGACATGAAGTACTTCTGTCTCTCGGAAACAATATCACTCTACATACAGAAATATACCCAGTACCGCAAGCGTAAGGTATTCTTCGGCAACGGTCACATACAGGACCTTGAACCGCTGTTCGCGAAGCACAAGACCGAGAAGTTCTTCGTGCCTACATCAAACGTACACAACAGCGAGATAAACGCCTTGCTCGACAAATACGAGATCAAGCACTCACAGGCCGAGATGTACCGTACAGTGAGCACAGAGATTGCCCCTGAGTATATCAAATCGTTCGACATGCTTATCTTCTTCAGTCCTCACGGTATCGAGTCACTCAAGAAGAACGTACCCGACTACGAGCAGGGCGAGCAGCTGATTGCATGTTTCGGCAATGTGACTGCGGCATGTATCAAGGAACAGAATCTGCGTCTTGACCTTGAAGCGCCAACAGCCACGGCAACGAACATGCCGGCAGCCTTGGACGCCTACCTCACAGCAAACAAATAAGAACTGAATACTACATGGCGACCAGACTTTTGGTCGCCATCTTTTTTAAACGCCTGCCCACAGGCATACACAGCATAGCACAATGCAACGCAACACTTTCCCTTTAAAAGAACATCTCAAGAGCAAGAAGACAATCGAGAAACTGTACGCCGAGGGAGCATCGGTTACAGCCTTTCCGCTGCGTGCTGTGTTCATTGAGCAAGAAACGGAAGAGCAGGAGCCACAAGCTGCCATACTCATCAGCGTTGCAAAAAAGAGGTTCCGCCATGCAGTAGACCGCAACCTTGTCAAAAGACGCATAAGGGAGGCTTACCGCACAAGCAAACACCCCTTTGTTGCCGCACTGCAGAACAAAGGGAAGAAGATGGCTGTTGCAATACTGTATATCGACACCCGTCACAACAGCACATCATTCATAAAGCGCAAGATGGAGAAGCTGCTCGACGGTATAATAAAGAAGAACGGACTGGAATGAAAAGAGTGCTTACCAGAATACTTGTCCTGCCCATAAGGTTCTACCAGCTATGCATTTCCCCCATGACACCACCGTCATGCAGGTTTACCCCCACATGTTCACAATATGCCATTGAGGCAATCACCAAGCACGGCCCGTTCAAGGGGCTGTATCTCGCCACAAGGCGTATACTGCGCTGTCACCCTTGGGGCGGTTCAGGATATGACCCCGTACCATAAAGTCTAGCGCAATGGTCCTCATCGATATCCACACACACAACATTGATACAAACCCGGATACTGCCATACTGAATTGTCCGCCATATGATACAGAAAGACGATTCTCGGCAGGCATACATCCATGGGACATTACAGGCAACTGGCAGGAGAGACTAAGAACCATAGAAGAACTGCTTGGCAACAGCAACTGCGTTGCCATTGGCGAGTGCGGAATAGACAAGCTTAAATCTACCGCCGACATTACTTTACAGAAGGTGATTTTCCTGGCACACGCAGAACTAGCCGAAAAAGCACATCTTCCCCTCATTATACACTGCGTGAAGGCGTATGAAGAAGTCCTTGCCATACGCAAGGAGTGCAACCCCGCACAGGCGTGGATAATACACGGATTCCGCGGCAAGACACAAATGGCCGAACAACTCACAAAAGCCGGATTCTACATATCACTCGGCGAGCACTTCAACCCCGAATGCGCCCGGTCCATTCCACTCGACAGACTACTTATCGAAAGCGACGAAAGCACTGTGCCAATAATTGAGACGTACAGGCGCATTGCAACAATAAAAGAGACCGGCGTAGAGCAACTCGCTGCACAAATATGCTCAAACGCACATGCCATCGGACTTTTTTAGGCAGGCTGCACCTTTTGCACAGACAAAGGCAAATGTTTATTGCAAATAATTGGCAACGATAAGCAAAAATACTTATTTTTGCGTAGAGTCACAGCCAACAGTACACTGTATACAATATGGACAAGTTAAAGACACATACCGACAGCCGCGGCAGCCTTACCATTGTTGAAGAGGGGCATGAAGTGCCCTTCAAGATACAGCGTGTCTACTGGATACATGGCGTTCCACAAGGTGAAGAACGCGGCTGGCACTCAAACAAGATATCATCGGAGTATGTTATAGCCGTCAATGGCAGCGTGGAGATAACACTCGAGGACAAAGACGGACGACGCACATACCTGCTGGATTCCAGGGAGAAAGGCCTGCTCATTCCGCCCGACACATGGGACGAGATAAGAAACTTCTCCCCCGACGCGGTGCTGCTTGTACTTGCATCGCACTCCTACGACGAAACTGCCTATATTAATTCATACGAAGAATTCCTGCAACACATTGGCAAATGAAAGGACTGAGGATTGAACAATACACGTCAATACATGCCAAGGAGTGGGACAGCCTTGTGGACGCAAGCCGCAACGGTACATTCCTTCACAAGCGCGGATACATGGACTACCATGCCGACCGCTTTGCCGACTGCTCACTGATGTTCTACCGAGGCGACGAGCCTGCCGCCCTGTTACCGGCACACATAAAGGAGAACTGTTTCTGTTCACACAACGGTCTTACATACGGCGGCCTGCTCACAGGAAAAGGCGTCAGCGCCGAAGAGGTTCTTGAGATGTTCGGCATGCTACTGGAGTTCATCCGTTCCAAGACAGAAGCAACCACATTCATATACAAGCCCACACCGCACATTTATCACAGTTACCCTTGCGAAGAGGACCTGTATGCACTGTTCCGCAACAACGCCAGGCTTGCCGAACGCAAGATCTCATCAGCATTGCCACTTGGCGCACCAATGTCCATAAGCGGCAGGCGCAAGCTCACCGGTGCCGTCAGGAACAGACTGCGCATCGTGGAGGACGATAACTTCGCTGCATTCTGGAACGTGCTCGAGAGCAGACTACAGAGCAAATACGGTGTAACCCCCGTACACTCTTTGAATGAGATAACACTTCTCAAGGAACGGTTTCCAAATAACATCATGCTCACTTACGTAACTGACGAAGAGAACAACATGCTGGGCGGTACTGTACTGTTCATCACCGACAAGGTAGTTCACATGCAGTACAGCGGCACAACAGACGAGGGACGCCGCATGAGTGCACTCGACCACCTGTATGAACATCTCATCAACGAACGTTTCAAAGAGAAGGAGTTCTTCGATTTCGGCATATCGGTAGAGGACGGAGGGCATTACCTCAACAGCGGACTCATCGCCTACAAGGAGAGACTTGGCGGGCGAGGTGTAGTGTACGACACATATGTCATTGACCTTAAAGAGCAGAAGAGATGATTAGATACTGTGACCTCAAGAAGATAAACAGCTTATACGGTACGGAACTGCACGAAGCAATGATGCGTGCAGTTGAATCGGGTTGGTACATCCATGGCAATGAATGCGATGCCTTTGAAAAGGAGTTTGCGCAGTACTGCGGCTGCACACACTGCATAGGCACAGGCAACGGGCTTGATGCACTCACGATAATACTGCTTGCATACAAGGAACTGGGCATAATGAGTGACGGAGACGAAATCATAGTTCCCGCCAACACATACATAGCAAGCATACTGGCAATTATACAGGCCGGAATGAAGCCCGTACTGTGCGAACCGTCGCCATCCACATGCAACATTGACCCGCAGAGGATAGAGGAACTGATTACAGCACATACACGTGCAATAATGGCTGTACACCTTTACGGACAGGCAGCAGCTATGAATGAAATCGACACCATTGCCAAGAGACACTCACTCAAGGTAATTGAGGATGCGGCGCAGGCACATGGGGCTATATACGGCGGCAAGCGTACCGGAAACCTTGGCGACGCAGCCGGTTTCAGTTTCTACCCGGGCAAGAACCTTGGAGCCCTGGGCGACGGAGGAGCCATAACAACCGACGACGCCCTGCTTGCCGAAACCGCAAGAGCCATAGCCAACTACGGTTCGCACAAGAAATATGTAAACCGATACAAGGGCATGAACAGCCGCCTTGACGAGGTACAGGCCGCTGCACTGCGCATTAAACTGCAGCATCTTGACCGTGACAATGCAAGACGCCGTGAGATAGCCCGCAGATACATTGCCGGCATTGATAACCCATATATTGCATTGCCGCAAGTTGAGAATTATGAGAGCCATGTATTCCATATATTCGCCATAATGTCACCCCACAGGGAGAAACTACAGGAACACCTGAAGAACGAGGGTATAGAGACACTCATACACTACCCCATCCCCCCGCATAGGCAGGAGGCTCTCAGGGAGTTCTCACACCTGAATCTCTCTATTACCGAGAGGATACACCATGAGGAACTGAGCCTGCCATGCAACCCGGCCATGAGTGACGAAGAGGTGGCACATGTAATTGAAGCAGCAAACAGGTTTATATTGTAACAGCCACACATTGCGGACAAAATCCAGACACAAGGACCGACATACCTTTATCAAAGTCCGCATTGTACTCCCGGACTACCTAAAACCAAAAAAAGAGAAAATATTTGTTTTTTACGCATGATTATACTACCTTTGCAAAGATAATCTTTGCGCCACTCTTCAAAAGAGAGTACAATAAGGATTGTCCTATGGTGTAATGGTACCACAACAGGTTTTGGTCGTTTTTCTCTTGGTTCGAATCCGGGTAGGACAACAAAGAAAGAAATCAACTTCATATGAAGTTGACTTCTTTCTTTGTTGTATTCAGTCTGTTTATCCCGGATAATTCAGGTTTTCCTCCGTAGTGCACTCAAGCACCTCGACCAGATACTTGTTTGCCTCCCATCGCGCCTCGGGCAGGTTCATGAGCAGATAATTGCCGCAGTCGCGCGCAGTAGCACCGGGAACTTCACCGTCGAACGCTGCAATGAAAGCGAAAGTCTCCTTCATGAGAGGAAGTACATCAGCAGAACTCAGGTCACCTTTGACAATAAGATAGTTGCCCGTAAGACAGCCCATTGGACCCCAATAGACTATCTTTTCGGCCCACACCGGATGGTTGCGCAAGAATGTCGCAGCAAGATGCTCCATAGTATGTATGGCACTAGGGCTGAGAGCCGGTTCGCGGTTGGGTTCCTTCATGCGTACATCAAAGGTTGTCACCACCTCACCACCGACTACATCCTGACGCGACACATAAATTCCGCGTTTGAGAAGCAGGTGGTCTATTGTAAAACTCGGTATCTTTTTCATATCTGTTATAGGCTTGAAAGGAAACGTTTAGTTACGCCAAATGAACGGTTTGCCATCTCACCCCAGAAGTTCTCGTACTGCTCAATATGCTTGTCCACTCCCGGAGTATCGCTTATTATGCGGAAGCTGACAAACGGTACATTATAGATGTGGCATGTCTGCGCAATGGCTGCCGACTCCATATCGACAGCAAGGCCTGCAGGGAAGTTCGACTTTATCTTGTCGAGTTCCTCGCGGTTTGTAATAAACTGGTCACCAGTACATATGAGACCTGCATGTATGCGGGTATTATTCTCGGGACAGTCATTGAGTGCAACAGCCTTGTTCCACAAGTTCCCGGCCGCGGGGAACACTGTAGGCATACCCTGGACCTGACCGTATTCACAACCCATACCGCACCACACATCGTGGTACACGATTGAGGAACTTACCACGACATCCATCACTCCAAGACACTCATCGATTCCGCCTGCAACACCAGTGCTCACGATAGCATCGGGAGAGAATGAACGTATAAGTTCTGCAGTACCTAATGCAGCATTGACCTTACCTATTCCACACTGGCGAAGCACAATCTCATTGTCGCCAAGAGTACCGGCAAGATATTTGAAACCGTTGCTCACACACTCCTCTGCGCCATTGAGCAAGCCTGCAAGCTGCTCGAACTCTGAGGTCATCGCTGTCAAGACTCCTATCTTCATCTGTCAATATTTATTTGATCCATGTTTAGGTTTCATCCTATAATCAACGCAACAAGCACATATATCCAATGTGCAGCAACACCTGCAACCAATCCACCGATTGTGTGCGAAAGGATATCCTTCGAGGTCAGACGGCGATAGCCGAGAGCATCGAGCATTGCTGTGTGCGTACTCAAGAAACCACTCCAGCACATACCAATGGCCGTGAACACGGCAATAGCATTGCCGTCAATCCAGCCTTCTTTTGCAAAGTCAGGAACAAGACCGAGAGCTGCACCTACTGCACCAACCGCCGTAATGGGAAATGCAATGAGGTGATGTTCGGTAAAGCCGAACAGCCATTCGAACACAAAACTCATTTTTTCTCCAATCCATGGCAATAGCTCAACACCTTCCTTTGCAGCTCCTGTAAACTGACCTGTCGCAGTGTCGGGACCGAATGTGAATACCATCACAATGGTAGATATTACAAGTACACCAGGAATAATCATCATGCCCACATCCACGCCTGTACGTCCGCCGTCAAGCAACGAATCAAGGATACGCAAGAATACCGGTTTCTTGCTGTGCACATCCCTTTCCTCCTCTACCTCATCAAACTCGGCAGCATTCTCTTCCTTGAAACGTGGATAAGCCTTGAGCACGAAGTACTGCATAAGCCTTGTAGAGACTATACAACCTATCATCGCGCCGATGAATCCCACGAAAGGTTCCAAAAAATAGCCCTGACCTACCATGAAGACAATAACCAGCAGGCCCATACCGAAAGAGGTACCGAAGTTGTTCAGCGAAATGAACTGATACTTCTTGAAATACGATGCGAACTTTTTGTCCTGCGCCAATGAGATAATGGCAGGATTGTCCGAGAGGAACGTCATTACGGCACCTAAAGAAGCTACACCGGGGAGATTGAAAAGAGGTTTCATCAGCGGGCGGAACAGTTTCTCGAGTAGATTGACCACACCGAACTCGACAAATATCTTGCCGATAGCACCTGTCAGCACACAGATTGCCATAAGATAGAACACAGTTTCGAGCAACAGGTCATGCGCTGTGTTCATTATAGTATTGAGCATATTGGCTGTTCCCATCCTGTAACCAAGGTAACCGAACATAGCAACAAATACCAAAAGACAGATTACACTGCCCGGAATCCATCCAAAAAGTTTCTTGAAGAGTCTCTTTATCGTTTTCATAGCTAATGATTGAATTTCCTATACTAAAGTATCGACATCACACCCCTAAAATTTTGTAAAATTATATCTAAAATCTGAAAGCGACAACATTATATAGATAAGTTTACAAAAAGTGGAACCACAATCATCCTAATTACGAAAAAAAATTGTTTATTGAAATAATTTGCCGTATCTTGCAGTAGTATAGTGCAACAAAACAGGCGCTACAACAGTCAACAACATTTAAAACACATTTAAAATCAACAATATGATTCCAGCTGAATACGACGAAATCCGTCCTTACATGCCCGAAGAACTGCCACAGGTATGCGAAGAGCTGATTGCCGACCCTGAGTTCAAGGAGGCAATGGCATACGCGTTCCCAGGCATGCCTTTTGAGCATATTGCAGCAGCAATGAGAGCCTCAAAGACAAATCTTGACTTCCAGAAAGCGCTTGTTTACCCGTTCATACAGGGTATACTGGAAAAACTCTCAAGTGGCCTTACAATCAGTTATGACAACAAGGAGAACATGAGCAAGGCACTCTGCATCTCAAACCATCGCGACATCATCATGGACTCGGCATTCCTGTGCCTTGTATATGTAAATACAGTGGGCGACACAGTTGAAATTGCTATCGGTGACAACCTCCTCATCCGTCCATGGATAAAGAAACTTGTACGCATCAACCGCAGTTTCATCGTACAGCGTTCAGCATCCATCAGAGAGATGCTGGCTTCGTCAAAGAGACTCTCATCATACATACACTACACGATTACCGAACGTAACCAACCGATATGGATTGCACAGCGCGAGGGACGTGCCAAGGACAGCAATGACTTCACACAGGAGGGACTCATTAAGATGTTCTCAATGTACAGCAGTGGCGAACTGATTGACGCACTGAAGGTACTCAACATTGCTCCGACTACAATCTCATACGAATACGACCCTTGCGATTACCTCAAAGCCAAGGAGTTCCAGCAGAAACGCGATAATCCCGAGCACAAGAAGTCGCCGTTCGACGACCTCATCAACATGAAGGTGGGCATGATGGGATACAAGGGTGGAATACACTACCACATTGCCGACTGCATCAACGACGAGATTGACGCCATAGACCGTTCACTGGGCAAAAATGAGAAGACTGCAGCAGTTGCACGCATCATTGACAAGCACATACACAGCAACTACAAGTTCTGGCCTATAAACTACTATTACTATGAGTTGCTGACAGGCGACACCCGCTTTGCCGACAAGTACACAGCAGAGGAGAAGACCAAGCTTGATGCATACCTCAAGGGACAGGTTGAGAAGGTTGACCTCCCCAACCGTGACGACGAATTCTGCCGCACAAAGATTCTTGAGATGTATGCGAACCCAGTCATAAACCACATTGCCGCCACAGAGGAATAACCGACTGTCATAGACTAATATTTACGCGATAAGGAGCAGTTAACTGCTCCTTATCGCGTATTATACATAGACCTGGACGTATTGTAAGGCATGGAAGAGCAAGGATACAAAGCGGCTGGGCATCCGCGTACATGCTACGTTGACGGTGCATGGAATCAAGAAGACCCAGAGCTGTGGCTATCTATAATTCGGATTCCTATTGAGTAAATCCTAATCTATTACAAATAAAAAGCATCACTTCAAACTGAAGTGATGCTTTTTATTTGTATGCAAGAGGAATTAACCTCCGAAGTTATCGTACATGATTGACTTCTCCTCAACACCAAGGTCAGTAAGCATGTTCACAACAGCCTTTGACATCGGGCCAGGACCACACATGTAGTACTCAATATCCTCAGGAGCATCATGGTCTTTGAGATATGTCTCATAGATTACCTGATGAACGAAACCTGCTGTATACTTGACGCCTGCTGCATCAGCGGCTGGGTCGGGACGGTCAAGTGCAAGGTGGAATGTGAAGTTGGGGAACTCCTTCTCCAACTGCAGGAAATCCTCGAGATAGAACACCTCGTTAAGCGCACGTGCACCGTAGAAGTATGTCATTACACGGTCGGTTGTCTTCAAAGTCTTTGTCATGTGCATGATCTGGGCACGGAGAGGAGCCATACCGGCACCACCACCAACCCACATCATCTCCTTCTTAGAGTCGAAGATTGGGTGGAAGTCACCATAAGGACCACTCATGATAACCTTGTCACCTGGCTTCAATGTGAAGATGTACGAAGATGCGATACCGCAAGGTACATCCATAAAGCCTGAACGGTCAGCCTTGAAAGGAGGTGTTGCAATACGTACTGTCAACATGATGCGATCACCCTCGGCAGGATAGTTGGCCATTGAGTACGCACGGATAGTCTCCTCTGTATTCTTGCACTTGAGGCCGAGCAGACCAAACTTCTCCCATGCAGGCAGATACTCGTCACCGATGAGTGACTTGTCGATATCCTTATCATATGTCATGTCGTATGCAGGAATCTTAATCTGGGCATAAGAACCTGGAACGAAGTCCATGTGCTCACCCTTAGGCAAAGCAACGATAAACTCCTTGATAAAGGTTGCGACGTTCTTGTTAGAGATAACCTCGCACTCCCACTCCTTGACACCCATAACAGACTCGGGCACCTTGATTTCCATATCGTTCTTACACTTAACCTGACAGCCAAGACGCCAGTGAGCCTGCTGCTCCTTGCGTGTGAAGTGGCTTGTCTCAGAAGGCAGAATCTCACCGCCACCCGCTGTTACCTGAAGCTTGCACTGGCCGCATGAGCCCTTACCACCACAGGCTGAGGGGAGGAAGATACCATTCTCGGCAAGTGTTCCAAGAAGTGCGCCACCGGCAGCAACCTCAACCTCTTTCTCGCCGTTAATCTTGACCTTGATATTTCCGCCGGGAAGCAGGAAGCGCTTTGCCAACAGAAGAATGACCACCAAAAGGAGGATTACTACAAGGAAGACACCTATACTTGCTAAAATCAACTGTATATCCATATCCTTATTATATTACATTTTAATACCTGAGAAGCACATGAATGCCATAGCCATAAGACCTACAGTGATGAAGGCGATACCAAGACCACGGAGAGGCTTAGGAATATCACAGTACTCCATTTTCTCACGGATTGCTGCGAAAAGTACAATAGCTACCATCCAGCCAAGACCTGAACCGATAGCAAATGCTACTGAATCGGCAAAACAGGTGATTGCCTGAGAATTGTCGGCTGGCAGACCGATGCGCTGCTGCATGAAGAGTGAACCACCCATGATTGCACAGTTCACGGCAATAAGCGGAAGGAATATACCGAGCTGGTTGTAGAGAGCCGGAGCAAAACGCTCGACAATCATCTCAACGAGCTGTACAATACCTGCAATTACCGCAATGAACAGGATAAATGCAAGGAATGTAAGGTCAACGCCCTCAACAAGTGCACCGTTAGCAAGCACCTGTGTCTGCAACAGATAGTTGACAGGCAAGGTGATTACCTGAACGAAAATAACGGCAATACCAAGACCGACAGCAGTCTTTACACTCTTAGATACAGCCAGGTATGAACACATACCCAAAAAGAAGGCGAATACCATATTGTCCACAAATACCGAGCGGACAAGTAAACTAAAGAAATGTTCCATAATTATTATTCTTAACCGTATCTAAAATTATTTTTCCTGTAGACTCTTGTCCTTTGCTCTCTGGAACCATACGATGCAGGCAATCAGGATGAACGCTGCAGGTGTCATGAGCATAAGACCGTTATTAAGATAATCATACTCGTAAAGGCCGAGCTTCTCTACAACCGGATAGTTGAACAGTGTTCCCGAACCGAAGAGTTCGCGGAAGAATGCCACAACAACCAGAATCATTGCATAGCCCACACCATTACCGATACCGTCAAGGAACGAAGGCCAAGGCTTGTTCTGCATTGCAAAAGCCTCGAGACGTCCCATGAGGATACACTTTGTAATGATAAGACCGATGTAGACCGAAAGCTGTACGCTTACATCGTAGGCAAAAGCCTTGAGAACCTCACTTACCAATGTTACCAACGCTGCAACTACTACCAACTGCACGATAATACGTATGCGGCTGGGGATTGTGTTGCGGATAAGCGAGATGATCACGTTTGCCATAGCCACAATGATTGTTACAGAGAGACCCATAACAATGGCTGGCTCAAGTTTGCTTGTAACAGCAAGGGCTGAACAGATACCCAACACCTGAACGGTTACCGGGTTCTCCTTGAAAAGAGGAGTACTGAGTGCCTCTTTATTCTTTTTTGAAAATAGTCCCATAATTATTCCTCCACTGTTTATTTTGCAGCCACTACTGGCGCTGGTTCAACATTAGTGTCACTCACTACAGGCTCAGCGGGAACAATTTCTGTCGCAGGCACTGATACTGTCTGGCTCTTGAGATAGTTGTAGTAAGGAGCAAGCTTTGTCACAAGCATGTTCTGGAGACCGTTACATGTAATTGTTGCACCAGAAACTGCATCAATGTGATACTCGGCTATAGCAACGCCCTTGCCTTTCTCTACAGCAAGTGCAACCTCACCGTTCTCATTGTAAACCTTCTTTGCAATTTCAAGAGCATTGCCATCCTTGTCCTTTGTAAAGCGGTTCTGGAACTTGTCACCTGCAATCTCGGCTCCAAGACCAGGAGTCTCGCTGGCATGTGAGAAGTATACGCCATAGATTGTGTTGCAATCGTCATTGAGTGCGATGTAGCCCCAAATGCCACCCCAAAGTCCGTTACCGGTCATTGGAAGGATGTACTTCTTCTTGCCATCTACATTTGCAATATAAAGAGGAAGACACTCGTTGTTGACATCCTCATTGGCAACACGAAAGCCAAGTGAATCCTTAACGACCTTACCCTCGGCATTGACAACGATGTCACTTACGATTGTATTCTTATAGAGTTCCTCGGCATTCTTGGCATCCTTGAGGTTCAATGAAGCAAGAATCTGCTTTTTCTTGTCGAGCTCGACATTTTCTTCCTGCATTGGTTTCAGCACTGATGAGACACCGGCCAAAAGGAATGCGACAATAACAACTACTATTGCCGAATAGATGATGGCATATACGTCGCTATTTGTATTGATTCCCTTCTTCTTGCCATCGTTCTGTGCCTCAAACTCTGAAGAACCGGCCTTGCACAGAGGACACACCGATGGTGCCTCATTGCCTTCGTGTACGTATCCGCACACTTTGCAAACATATTTCTTTGCTGCCATATCCTGTTAGTTCTTTTTTGTTAGACGTTTAGCGCGGGCATTGATATTTGCCTGAACAACGCAATAATCGATAAATGGTGCTGTCACGTTCATCAGCAGGATGGCAAGCATCATACCCTCGGGATAACCGGGGTTGAGAACGCGGATGATAATGGTCATTGCACCGATGCAGAAACCGTAGATGTACTTACCGGTCTCGGTACGTGGCGATGTGACAGGGTCTGTAGCCATGAACACTGCACCGAAGCAGAAACCGCCAAGGAGCAGATGCTGCCAGATTGGCATGGTTGCAGGCAGGCTATCCTTGAATACGAGCAGCATTGCAATACCACCTACGAATACGCTGAACATTGTCTTCCAGCTTGCTACGCCTGTCCAAAGGAGAATCACTGCACCTATTGCAATTGCAATGACGCTTGTCTCACCGATTGAACCCGGCATGAAACCGAAGAGCATATCCATTACTGAAAGTTCAGCACCCGATGCGCCTGTAATAGGAAGATTGTTTGCAACATGCTGCAATGCTGTTGCACAACTGTAACCATCAACTACTTGAGCACCATAACCCAAAACAGGTTCTGTAGCCACCCATACTGAATCACCAGAGATTACTGAAGGATAAGCGAAGAAGATGAACGCACGTGCAATGAGTGCAACGTTTACGATGTTCATACCGGTACCACCGAATACCTCCTTGGCGAAGATAACCGCAAAAGCAGTTGCCAAAGCGATGATCCAGAGTGGAGTACCAACCGGCACAATCATAGGGATAAGGATACCTGTAACAAGGAAGCCCTCATGTATCTCCTCGCCCTTCCACTGGGCAACGGTAAACTCGATTCCAAGACCTACGGCATATGCAACCGCAATCTTGGGAAGCATTACCATAAGACCATAGATGAACATGTCGAACCAGCATGTTGTATCGGCAACACCAGCAGCCAATGCATTCTGCAGACCGATGTTGTACATTCCCAAGAGAAGGGCCGGTACCAACGATATTACCACGAATGACATAATGCGCTTGCTGTCAATCGCATCGTGGATATTCACACCACTCTTCGAGGTATCGTCGGGCACGAACAAAAATGTCTCGAAACCGTCGAACAGAGAACGGAAAGCGTGAAGCTTGCCACCCTTCTCGAAGTTTGGTTTGATATCATTTAGAAAGTTTCTCAAAAATTTCATATAACTATTTTTTATTTTGCATTAAAACTGACCCGCAGCTGTGCTGCATGGGCTTTGCATTATCAGCACATCTCGGCACGGAGCTTGTCCAAGCCCTCGCGTACGATGCGTTGCAGTTCAAGTTTTGATGAATCGACAAACTCACAAAGGGCAAAATCCTCAGGAGCTACTTCGTAGATACCGAGCTGCTCCATCTTGTCGATATTGCCGGTGATGATTGCCTTGATAAGATACTCGGGATAGATATCCATCGGGAATACCTTGTCATACTCGTTTGACATAATCATGTGACGTTCACCACCCTTGATACGCGCGTCTATCGCATACTTGCGGCGTGGGAACAACCAGCTCAAATAGCTGTGGCTTGTACTGAACATTGAGAAACGTGGAGAAATCCAGCCCATAAGCTCAGAATTGCCCATCATCTCAGGAATAACTGTAATCTCATTAGAGAATGCGCCAAGGAAGCCGTCAGCTGTTGTCTTCTTGCCGGTAAGCACGTTACCGTCAATGATGCGGAGTTCATGCTTCTGCTCAAGACGACCCTCAACAAGACCTGTAATCTGAGCACCGAGAACAACCTTGCTGTAAGAAGGGTTCTTGACCTCGCTACCTACAAGTGCTACTGTGCGTGTGAAGTCAACCTTACCCTTGTTGAAGAAGCGGCCAATGAAGATTACCTCTTCGGCGCCGATTGTCCAAACAATCTCACCCTTGTTTACAGGAGCAGTATTGTTGATCTGCACACCTACGTTACCTGCAGGATGGGGGCCCTTAAAAATGGTTGTTGTAACATTCTTTGCGACATTGAGTGCTGCAGCCTTCTGGCATGCACACATGCCAAGATGTACAGGAGCAATGCGTGAAAGAGCATCAAGACCTGTCTGGAAATCGTCCTCATTACCCTTGAGTGCGAGTTCAAAGTCTACTGCCAAAGGTTTTGAATCGAATGCCGAAACATAGATGGCACGTGGAGTATCACCAGGAGTGGCAATCACATCATAAGGACGCTGGCGGATAAATGCAAAAAGACCTGCCTTGAGAAGGTTGGCTTTTACATCGTCTGCAGAAAGCGAGAGGACATCCTTCGCCTTATACTCCACAGATTCAAACTTGCCGTCAGACTCTACTACAACGCTAAGAACGCGTCTTCTCTCACCGCGGTTAACCGCTGCAACTGTTCCACTTACTGGAGAAACGAATTGCAATTCAGGATTTTCCTTATCAAAGAACAAAGGGTCACCGGCCTTCACCTTGTCACCGGGCTTCACAAGAAGCTTAGGAGTAACGCGTGTGAAATCGGACGGCATCAAAGCATAAAACTTTGCCGGAGCAATTGAGGTAAACTCTGCAACCGGAGCACCTTTCAGATTGATATTCAATCCTTTAGAAATTTTTACGACTCTGTGCATATAAATTGGGTTACGTTAATACATTATCCGACACAAATTTAGAGAAATTTTTCCGTATTCCGAACAAGATGGTTAAAATATTTTAATATTTTTCAGTTTGTTAGGTGTCAAGACTAGCATTTTTTAAACAAGAATAGGAGGGGCACTGCATATATTTAGCAAAAACAGGGTTACAGGCAGCGTATCAAAAAGCAAAGAGTCCGATACATGTACCGGACTCTTTACCTATAAACGTTGTATTACTTACAAACCGGGCGCACGCTATAACCGTAATAACGTGGGCTACTTCCCCAATTTCGGTTACCGTTACCGAAGAGCATATAGCAAGCGGCGTTGCAGCCGTAGCTGCTAAGTGAAGACGAAAAATAGTTTCCGTGCTCACCACGGCCATACACTTCTGCGCCATAGCGGTTACCAGCTGCAGGCAGGAAGATACTGTAACCACTGGGACCGGTTACCTTATAACCGTTTACGCCATTTAGGGCAGTCCATTGCCATACACAGCAATCAAGCAGTTCCTGCTGCTCCTCCAATGTAGGCACCCTCCAACGTTCGCCCAATTTTGCGCGGGCAACATCGTCCTCGGGCTCGAGAACAGTTTTATCATCGACTACTCCATAGCTACTATTGGTAGAGTATTTGGTCAATGCATATTGGTTGCCGCTACACAATTTGTAGGTACTCCAGTCATAGACATTCTTCTCTTCTGTTTCGCCCCAAGCGTAGTAACCGCCGTAGCCCTCAGGGGTCAATGCGCCGACATTGCAGGTTGCCCATTTAACGCCACTGGGCAGGCCGAGACCAACCCATTCATAGCCATTAATAGGCAGAGGGGCAAACTGTGCAGTCAAGACGGCATCCTCTTCTACTATAAAAGTATATTCTGCATCGGCGCATACAGGTGTCTTATCACCGGCAAACCAACCGATAAATTCACAATCCGCGTGAGGTGTGGCAACAGCAGTAACCTCTGCACCGGGCAAAACGACAAGCAATGAGTCGGTTGAGTCCTTAAAAGAGACACTACCGTAACCCGCACTGCAAATAGTAACGACACTCTTGCTGAATTTTGCTGTCAAATCAACACTTTCAGTCACAACGAATGTGTATATGCTATCGGCAGTAACAGAGGTCTCATCATCACCAATGAACCAACCTAAAAAATCACTCTCATCATAGGGTGTGGCAACGACTGTAACTTCGTCACCAATCACAACATCAACCGATTTTTCAATGTAATTGAGAATTTCTACACCACCGTAACCGCTATTGTGAACGGTTACATTGCAGATGGATGTATCCAGCACCACCTCGTTATCGTCACAAGAGATGAAGAATAACGAAAAAGCGAAAAGGATACCCGACAAAAGCGAAAAAACTTTTTTCATAAATACTTGATTTAATTGATTATGTATGCAGACAAAAAAGTACCGGACCACAATAGTGAATATTGCAGCCTTTGGATAGTAACAACAGATTGTTTATCTGATATTAATTTACAGTATAGATTGGAATTATGTGTGTGTGTGTGTGTGTGTGTGTGTGTGTGTGTGTGTGTGTGTTATACAAAAATTCAAGACTACCAAATTTCAAGCAGTCTTTTTCACACATCTGTCTATTATTTAATGAATTAACACACATCAAAAGATTCTATCTTTAAGACATATGCAAATATAGCAAGTTGTTTTGTCTTAACAAAATTTAAAGCGAGAAAATTATATTTGTCAGCAACGCCGCAAGGTTACGCTTGGTGCAATTAATTTTCAACGATAGTTCTGTTTGACAGAGCTTATCGCCGAGAGGCTTGCACGAATCGACAAAGGTTCACAACACACATTGGCAAAGAATAACCCCAAACACAAAATCTAACAGCGCGTGAGTCACCTGCATAGAACCGTAGCCGCAACAGAGCTACAGGGACTTGTTGACAAAAAAATGAGAGGGTAACCTCACGGCACCCTCTCACATCTATTAAGTAAGTAATTCTATTATTCTGCAACTGCTGGTGTAGATTCTTCTGTTGCAACAGCGGCCTCAGCTACAGGGGCGTCTGCCTTCTTTGCAGAACGGCTACGACGTGTCTTCTTAGCCTGTGTCTTGGCCATGTTCTCATTATAGTCAACGAGCTCAATGAAACACATTTCGGCTGCGTCACCCAAACGTGTACCCAACTTGATGATACGTGTGTAACCACCTGGACGGTCAGCAACCTTTACTGAGATCTCCTTGAAGAGCTCTGTAACGGCCTCCTTGCTCTGGAGGTAGCTGAAAACTACACGACGAGAGTTGGTTGTATCGTCCTTTGACTTTGTAATGAGAGGCTCAACGAACTTCTTGAGTTCCTTAGCCTTAGCGAGGGTCGTAGTGATTCTTTTGTGCATAATCAAAGAAACTGCCATGTTTGAAAGCATAGCCTTTCTGTGAGATGCAGTACGGCCCAAATGGTTGAAAGATTTCTTATGTCTCATAATTATTCTTTGTCTAATTTATATTTTGAAATATCTGTTCCAAACGAAAGATTCAGACTCTCGAGCAAATCATCAAGCTCAGTGAGCG
>JAZQZM010000013.1:0-1565 GCA_045634085.1 Bacteroidaceae bacterium | reverse complement strand
TATATTTGCAGTGTACTAATAAACTAATACACTATGATAACGATTAAGGATTTGTCATTTGCTTACTCAAGCGAGAAGGTCTTGGATTGCATAAGCACCACTTTCGAGAAGGGTAGGGTATATGGCCTGCTCGGTGCAAACGGAGTGGGAAAGAGCACACTCTTCAAAATGCTGTGCGGGTTGCTCACAACAAAAGAGGGTAGTATTGACGTTGATGGCTATTCGCCTGCCGACCGCAAGCCGGGTTTCCTGTCAAGGATATTCTATATCCCCGAGGATTTTGAGGGTCCCGCAGTGTCAATAAAGAACTATGCAAGGGGCATCTCGGCCTTCTATCCCAAATATGATGAGCAGCGTCTGCGTACTCTGCTTGGTGATTTCCAGATAGATATCAACCGCAAGTTTACCACGCTGTCGCTTGGCCAGCGTAAAAGGGCCATCCTGTGTATTGCGCTTGCAATGAATACCGAATATCTGCTGCTTGACGAGCCTACCAACGGTCTCGACATCCCAAGCAAACTCGAGTTCCGCAAGATGGTGGCAAGCACTATGGACGAGAACCGTACAATAATAATCTCCACTCACCAGGTGAAGGATGTGGAGAACCTGCTAGACCACATCATGATACTTGACAAGCGTGCTGTGCTGCTCGACAAGAGCGTGGCCGACATTCAGAGTGAGTATCTCTTTGAAATCTCCAACACCATCCCCGACGATGCCCTCTTTGTAGAGGCCGGCCTGGGCGGTTGCTATTCAATAAGGAGAAATGTGTATGGCGAGGAGAGCCGCATAAATATAGAACTGTTGTTCAATTACATCAACTCAAAAAAGTAAACTGCTATGAATGAAGTTTTTGATATAAAGCGTTTGTGGAAACTTATGCAGTACGAGGTTGTGAACTATATTCCCAACTTCTTCAAATCGTTGCTTGTTTTTGCCAGTGTGATAGCCGCAGTGTGGATTTTTTCACTCACGGTAGACTTCCCTGTGTTGCCCAATGGCAGAGCCGAACTTGTAACAATGCTTTTCACCGTATCAATTGTCCTGAGCCCGTTCATCGTCTACAAGGATATGAACAACAGAAAGAAAGGCTACATCTATGCGATGATTCCCGCCAGCACTCTTGAGAAACTCTTGTCAATGACGCTGATTAGTGTGCTTGTTGTGCCGGTTCTCTCTTATGTCATGCTCACCGGTACCGACCTTATTCTGTGGATGCTTTCCAATATGGGCATTGGCTCATTCCATGAGATAGACTTCTACAATCCTTTTGCCGATACGTTGGCAATGGTTACATATGACGAGGATTTGCTTGCATGCTCGCTTCCAATACTTGACGGCCTGCTCTATTTCTTCGGGCTCATCTCCTATACAATGATGTTCAACACCATATTCCGCAAGAACAAGGTGATGAAGACCATACTTTTCAATATATCAATGATATTTGCATTCATAATATTGACAGCGATGCTGGTGAACATGACGAGTCTCGAGTTTTGGGAAGACCTGTTCAGGCCGCTTGCTGAATTCATGGAGAATAAGAGTGTTGAGGAGCAGTGGAGATG
>JAZQZM010000012.1:0-22396 GCA_045634085.1 Bacteroidaceae bacterium | reverse complement strand
ATAGATACCACTCTTCGTGATGTTCGGATTTGCGAAGCTTTACCGCAACTCTTGTATTTGCAAATGCCTTTTTCATATCTTCATTCCTTTATATAGATTATCAATTTCTTTCTTGGGTACATAGACATAGTTGCCTATTTGGCGAGTAGGGATGGAGTATTTACGAATATGTAGGTAGACCGTACTATCATCCAGCTTGTATTTCTTGCTTACTTCTCCAATTGTATAACAGTCTTTTTCCTCCATACTATATAATTTTGGAACTGCTTTGGGCTTTTCAAGAGCTTTCCTACGAAGGGGATATAGTTTCATTAGCTCTTCTTTACTAAGTCTGATTTGTCTTTCACCTAAATTAGTACTTGTGATAGCACCTTTACGTACCAGGCGATAAATAGTTTCTTTACTGATACCAAATAAGGCATACGCTTCTAGTACAGAAATCAGTTCTTTGGATTTTGGTATCTTTTTGACGATTGTATCCAATTTCTGCATTCTTATTTCCTCATCCTTGCGTCTTTTCCATGCGACTTTAGAACATTTGGTACAACAATACCATGAGTCAATGGTCTTAGCTTGGAAAGGAGTACCACAGACTTTGCAATTACGGATTATTTCAAATTTAGCTGCTGGCATATCTTATATTTGGTATATTATAACCTATCTTAAAGCGAATTTTGAATTTGTTGTCACATTTTCTACTTTTAAGTGCCGGTACAATTATGGTACAAATATACAACAATATTTCAACATACAAACATAATTGAAGAAAAATTGTATAAAAAGAAATAGGGTGTAACTCATTGAGCTACACCCTATTTAGTTATCGATTTTTATCGTTTGTTATCTCAGACTACTTGACTTCCTCGAACTCCGCATCCTGGATGTCATCGTTCTGCTGGTTGCTGCTCTGCTGCTGGCTGCCTGCATCGTACTGCTGGCCACCCTGAGCACCCTGTGCTCCGCTCTGCTGGTACATTGCTGAGCTTGCTGCATTCCATGCATTGTTGAGCTCTGCAATGGCTGCGTCGATAGCTGCAACATCCTGTGCCTTGTGAGCGTCCTCGAGCTTCTTTACAGCGTCTTCGATAGGAGTCTTCATGTTGGCAGGAATCTTGTCGCCAAGTTCGCTGAGCTGGTTCTTTGTCTGGAAGATCATTGAGTCTGCCTGGTTCAGTTTGTCAATCTTCTCGCGTTCTTTCTTGTCGGCATCTGCATTTGCCTCAGCCTCAGCCTTCATGCGCTCGATCTCCTCCTTGCTGAGGCCTGATGATGCTTCGATGCGGATATCCTGCTCCTTGCCTGTAGCCTTGTCCTTGGCAGTAACCTTGAGGATACCGTTCACGTCGATATCGAATGTCACCTCAATCTGTGGAATACCGCGGCGTGCAGGTGCAATACCTGTGAGGTTGAACTGGCCGATAGACTTGTTCTGTGATGCCATAGGACGTTCGCCCTGGAGAATGTGGATAGTAACCTCCGTCTGGTTGTCGGCTGCTGTAGAGAATACCTGGCTCTTGTTGCAAGGGATTGTTGAGTTTGCCTCGATGAGCTTTGTCATTACACCACCCAAAGTCTCGATACCCATAGAAAGTGGTGTTACGTCGAGAAGCTGGATGTCGCTTACGCCCTGCTCCTGGTTGAGGATAGCACCCTGGATAGCTGCACCCAAAGCTACAACCTCGTCTGGGTTAACGCCCTTTGAAGGAGCCTTGCCGAAGAAATCCTCAACAACCTTCTGAACGGCTGGGATACGTGTTGAACCACCTACGAGGATAACCTCGCCAATCTCCGAGTTGCTCAGACCTGCATCACTCATAGCCTTCTTACATGGCTCAAGACATGCCTGGATGAGGTTGTGTGCAAGTGACTCGAACTTGGCACGTGTCAATGTCTTTACAAGGTGCTTTGGACCTGTAGCAGTTGCTGTGATGTAAGGAAGGTTAATCTCGGTAGAAGTTGTTGATGACAACTCGATCTTTGCCTTCTCGGCAGCCTCCTTGAGACGCTGCAATGCCATAGGGTCTTTCTTGAGGTCCATGCCTTCCTCGGCCTTGAACTCCTCGGCCAGCCAGTCGATGATTACTTGGTCAAAGTCGTCACCACCAAGGTGTGTGTCACCGTTTGTAGAGAGAACCTCGAAGATGCCGTCACCGAAGTCGAGGATTGAGATATCGAATGTACCGCCACCGAGGTCGAATACAGCAATCTTCATATCCTTGTTGAGCTTGTCGATACCGTATGCAAGTGCAGCGGCTGTAGGCTCGTTGATGATACGCTTTACCTCGAGACCAGCGATGAGTCCGGCCTCCTTTGTTGCCTGACGCTGGCTGTCGCTGAAGTATGCAGGAACTGTGATAACAGCCTCTGTTACCTCCTGGCCAAGATACTCCTCGGCAGTCTTCTTCATCTTCTGAAGAACCATTGCCGAAATTTCCTGTGGGGTGTAGAGACGGCCGTCGATGTCAACGCGTGGCATGTTGTTCTCCTCGACCACCTTGTAAGGTACGCGTGAAATCTCGCGGCTTACCTGTGACCAGTTCTCACCCATGAAACGCTTGATTGAGAAGATTGTACGCAACGGGTTTGTTACCGCCTGACGCTTTGCAGGGTCACCAATCTTGCGCTCGCCGTTGTTGTCGAAAGCGACAATTGACGGAGTGGTGCGCTTACCCTCGCTGTTTGTGATTACTACAGGCTCGTTGCCCTCGAAAACTGCTACGCATGAGTTGGTTGTACCCAAGTCAATACCAATGATTTTTCCCATAATTCTATTATTTATTATTTTATTGATTATTCAACTTAAGTCAAGGCGGTTTTGTTCGCCTTCGCAAGGTAAAGTGCAAAGTGCGTGCCAAAGGGTTTTTCTATGTCGGGTGTGGCGGGAATGTGTTTTGTGGCAGATTTTATTATGACAGATGTGACAAAATGGCAGATGGTGTGCGCGCTTTAAATGACAGAATGCGATTTTTACTGTTTGATTTTGTGGTTTAATTATATTTTCATAACTTGCCAATATTAATCAGTCGGGCTTTTGGGATGTTGCTATTTGGCTTTATGCTTTGCTGTTTGTGTAATCCCATGAATGTCTTGTTTGATCTATGGACTTGAAGTGAGTAGTATGTTTATGACGATGCATGCAGTTGAATTTAAAAGATTTATTATTTTTCAATTATGGAACAAATACCTGAAATTATACGTGCCAGGCTGGAAGAGATAATATCAAAACTTCAATACAAAATAGATGATTGTATATACGTATCTGTGTCTGATATTGAGTATAGCGATATATCTGTTCGTGGGCGCATGATTGCTTCTGAACGTTTGAGTGCCCTTGTGACGAGAATAATGGAAAATGTGTTTCCGATTGCTGATGAAGAGATTGAACATCTTTTTAACTTTGTATCGGAACTCATGAAAGAGTGTGGCGATTTTAGGGGAGACCATTTAATAAAAGACTCATTCAATTGTAATATGTCTTTTTGTGATGATGTTTCTTGTGAAGATGCGGTTAGCTTGTTGAATGAGGCTTTGGACGTTCCGTTGCTTCATAGAATGTTTAGAAGAGAAGAATACATAGAGAGATATAAGGAGTGTTTTGTAAAAGTTGCCAAGCTTCAGGCCCGGCAATTGTTTTTTGAACATTTGTCAACGCAAATCAAGTTTAAGGAACAACAACTGCTTTCAAATGTGGCATATGAAAGGGAATCTCGACTTAAGGAGGTTGAGTCGGTGGAGTTGCGTCTGAAAGAACAAGAACGTGAAGCAAGATTTTTGCGTGAAGACCTCGCGGTGATTACGAGAGAAAGGGATTCTCTGCGTAAAGAGGTTGAACAGATGGAGCTGCGTCTGAAAGAACAAGAACGTGAAGCAAGACATTTGCGTGAAGACCTCACAATGATTACGAGGGAAAGGGAATCTCTGCGTAAAGAGGTTGAACAGGTGGAGTCGCACCTGAAAGAACAACTGTGTGAAATAGGTCTTTTACAAGAAAGTGAAGGGTCGAGAACGAGATGCAGGATTGTTACATCGGACGATTCTCATAACGCTTGCATTAGCGAGTACGAAGATGTGTTTGACAAGGATGTGCAGAATGCGTTAGAAACATGTGTGATATGTACTCCGGGGCTTCTTGAGGCAAAGGCTGTGTCGGGTACTGGCAATGATAAGGATGTGTGCGATAGAGTGTATTCATCTGTTTTTGCTCCTGCCGAAGTAAAAAGGAAGTCTCATCTTCTTACGCAGATATATCTTCATCTTTATGATGATAGTGAAAAAGTTATTTCCTTGTCGCGGCAGACGGATCGGAATACCGAAAGGCGGGATTATGTACCGCTTTCAGTGAATATAAGGCGTGGTACAAAGGTTGATGTCGAGTTTCGTGTATATGGAGAAACCGAATTGATGAGCAGGTGTGTTTCCTTGATTTGGCAAGGGGATTTCTTGAAATTTTCTTTTGATTATTTTGTTCCCCAAAATATAGACGTTGAGGAGTTGTGCTGCGAGGCGGTTGTCTTTGTGAATGGAATGATGGTAGGGGAAATGAGGTTTGTTACCCGGATAGTAGAGAACCCTAAAACCATTGCTCCAAAAATTGTGTCACATTGTTACAAAAAGATATTCATATCTTATGCTCATGAGGATGCTCAACAAGTAAAGTTTATCGCAACTGCGTATAAAGCACAAGGTGTCGATTTCTTTTACGATAGTCGCTATTTGTCTCCAGGTGATGTCTATAATGAAGAAATCTTTGACTATATTGACAAGGCGGATTTGTTTATTCTTTGTTGGTCTAAAAACGCCGCCAGTAGCAAATATGTTGCAAGAGAGGTGGAGTGTGCTATGCAGCATGCATATCCACAAGTTTGCAAGGAGAACGCTACAATAAAAATATATCCATTGAATATAGAACCGTACGCCGACTTGCCGGATAATATACTTAAGGTTTATCATTATGGTATTGTTTGATTTGGAAACATGTATATACTTCACAATTTGCGAGCACTGGAGGTGCTCGCAAATTGTGAAGTGACCGGTGTGCAATAACTTCTATTTCTCCTTTGCGGTAGGCTGTAGTGCAGACACTTGTTTTTACGAAAAAACTAAGCAAACTTGCTGTTGTATGTTTTACCTTTTATAACTCTTGATGTCGCAAACCGAGCGATACTACGAATGCGCAGCGTTGTGCGATCTGTTGCTGTAAGTGCTGTCGAAACTTCGCCGTGGACTCAGTTTCCCGTTTTTCCGTTCTGCCTGTTGCATTTCTCTTTTATTTGTATTACTTTTGTGAAAATGTATATTGCGCGGTTTATGCCGTGCGGTGTGCTTGTGTAAATGAGAATAGTAGTAATCAAAATATTTATCAACTTTTAATCGTTCAGTAAAATGGGAAAAGTTCTGATTATAGGAGCCGGAGGCGTGGCTACAGTTGCGGCACATAAGGTATGTCAGAATGCGGAAGTGTTCACCGAAATCATGATTGCCAGCCGTACAAAAAAGAAGTGCGATGCATTGGCAGAAGTGCTTAACAAGAAGTACGGGACAAACGTGCAGACAGCACAGGTGGATGCTGACAGTGTGGAACAGCTTGTGGAACTGCTTGGCTCATACAAACCCGAGATTGTGATGAACCTTGCATTGCCTTATCAGGATCTCACTATCATGGAGGCTTGTCTGCAGACCGGTTGTAACTATTTGGACACCGCCAACTATGAACCCAAGGATGAGGCTCACTTTGAATACAGTTGGCAGTGGGCTTATCGCGAACGCTTCGAGAAAGCCGGTCTTTGCGCCATTCTGGGCTGCGGATTCGACCCGGGTGTGACCAGCGTGTTTACAGCTTATGCTGCAAAGCATTACTTCGATGAGATTCACTATCTTGATATTGTCGATTGCAATGCCGGAAACCATCATAAGGCATTCGCTACCAACTTTAATCCCGAAATAAATATCCGTGAAATCACTCAGAAGGGACTTTACTACGAGGATGGGAAGTATATTGAGACCGAACCCATGGAGATTCATCAGCCTATTACATATCCTAATGTCGGTCCACGCGAAAGCTATCTTTTGCATCACGAAGAGATTGAAAGTCTTGTAATAAACTTCCCTACTATAAAACGTGCTCGTTTTTGGATGACCTTCGGACAGCAGTATCTGACCTATTTGGATGTGATTCAGAATATTGGCATGAGCCGCATTGATGAGGTTGAGTACAAAGCGCCCAAGGCTGACGGTACTGGCGAAGAGGTGGTAAAGATTGTTCCTCTGCAGTTCCTTAAGGCTGTTCTTCCTAATCCACAGGATTTGGGTGAGAACTACGAGGGTGAGACATCAATCGGTTGCCGCATCCGTGGTATCAAGGATGGCAAGGAACATACATACTATGTATACAACAACTGCAGCCATCAGGAGGCTTATAAGGAGACCGGTATGCAGGGTGTAAGCTACACAACAGGTGTTCCTGCAATGATTGGTGCAATGATGTATTTGAAGGGTATCTGGAGCAAACCCGGTGTCTGGAACGTTGAGCAGTTCGATCCCGATCCATTCATGGAGCAGCTGAACAAGCAGGGATTGCCTTGGCATGAGGAGTTTGATAAAGACCTTGAACTGTAATTAATAAATGTAGGTGCGGGTTTTGTCCGCCCTTTTAAAACCAAAAGAAATAAATGGCAAAAAAAGAAGAACTTGACAATATCGCCGGCAATGAGAAACTCCGTGCGTTGCAGGCTGCAATGGACAAGATTGAGAAGAACTTCGGTAAGGGGTCTATCATGAAGCTTGGCGATGATAATTTTGAAGAGGTCGAGGTTATCCCTACTGGTTCGGTAGGTCTTAACGCGGCTCTTGGTGTTGGCGGTTTTCCGCGTGGAAGAATAATTGAAATCTATGGTCCCGAGTCTTCGGGTAAGACAACTTTGGCAATTCATGCTATTGCCGAGGCGCAGAAGATGGGTGGCATTGCTGCAATCATCGATGCTGAGCACGCTTTCGACCGCTTTTATGCTCAGAAACTGGGTGTCGATATCGATAATCTCCTTATCTCTCAGCCCGACTGTGGTGAGCAGGCGCTTGAGATAGCCGAGCAACTTATCCGTTCATCGGCAATCGACATCATCGTCATCGACTCTGTTGCGGCGCTTACTCCAAAGGCCGAGATTGAGGGCGAGATGGGCGACAACAAGGTGGGTCTTCAGGCGCGTCTCATGTCGCAGGCATTGCGTAAACTCACATCGGCAATAAGCAAGACAAAGACAACATGTATCTTCATCAACCAGTTGCGTGAGAAAATTGGTGTAATGTTCGGTAATCCCGAGACTACAACCGGCGGTAATGCGCTGAAATTCTATGCTTCGGTGCGTCTTGACATCCGTCGCGTGACCCAGTTGAAGGATGGCGAGGAGGCTATCGGTAACACGGTTCGCGTCAAGGTCGTGAAGAACAAGGTTGCTCCTCCTTTCCGTAAGGCTGAGTTCGATATCATGTTCGGTGAGGGTATCTCACGCACAGGCGAGATTGTTGACCTTGGCGTTCAGTACGGTATAATCAAGAAGAGTGGCTCGTTCTTCAGTTATAACGATACCAAACTGGCGCAGGGACGCGACCGCACAAAGGCACTCGTTGCCGACAATCCTGAACTGGCCGAGGAACTCGAGATGAAGATTGCCGAGGCCATGAAGGGCAACGTCGAGGAGTGTGCCGAGTAAAAACGTATTGGTACTAATTATTTATTTAAATACTATGAAGAAATCTATTTTGTTGGCTGCGTTGGCTTTTGTGGGCTTTGGCGCAGTGGCACAGGAGAATGCTCCTGAATTTACAGTTGTGAAGGAGAATCCTATCACAAGTATCAAGAACCAGAACCAGGCAGGTACATGCTGGTGCTACTCTTCACTCGCATTCATCGAGTCTGAGTTGCTCCGTATGGGTAAGGGCGAGTATGACTTCTCAGAGATGTTCATCGTTCACAATACTTATCTTGACCGTGCTGACAAGGCTGTACGCACTCATGGTGACGTCTCTTTCTCACAGGGTGGTTCATTCTACGATGTAATCTACGGTATGGAGACATTCGGTCTCGTTCCTGAGGCTGAGATGCGTCCGGGTGTAATGTATGGCAAGGAGCTCAGCGTTCACAACGAACTTTCTGCAGTGAGTGATGCTGTTGTAGCTGCAATCGCTGAGGGCAAGCACCGCAGTCTTCAGGTAGGTCCTGACGGCCAGCCTCTCTGGAAGAAGGCTATCGAGGCTGTTCACGACATCTATCTTGGCCAGCGTCCCGAGAAGTTCACATACAATGGCAAGGAATACACTCCAAAGTCATTCTATGAGTCACTCGGTCTCAAGGCTGAGGACTATATCTCTTTGACTTCTTACACACACCATCCATTCTATAAGCCATTCGTTCTCGAGATCCAGGACAACTGGCGTTGGTCACAGTCATACAACCTCCCTATCGACGAGTTCATGCAGGTGTTTGACAATGCTATCATGGAGGGTTATACCATCGCATGGGGTAGCGACGTGAGTGAGAAGGGCTTTACACGCGACGGTAAGGCTTACATGCCTGATGCTGCAAAGAGCGCCGATCTTCAGGGCTCTGATATGGCAAAGTGGCTCAACCTCAGCGAGGAGGAGAAGAAGAATACTCCAAAGCCATCAAGCGAGAAGTGGTGTACACAGGAGGAACGTCAGATTGCTTACGACAACTGGGAGACAACTGACGACCACGGTATGCAGATCTTCGGTATCGCAAAGGACAAGGACGGTGTAGAGTACTACATGGTAAAGAATTCTTGGGGCGAGGCCGGTGCATACAAGGGCATCTGGTATGCTTCTAAGGCTTTTGCACGTTACAAGACAATGAACATCGTTGTTCACAAGAACGCAATTCCAAAGGAAATCCGCAAGAAACTCGGTATCAAGTAATTGATGCTCTAATGAAAATCCCGCTTCGGCGGGATTTTTTTTATGGGTAATCAGTAACTATAGGGCAGTCGCAGTCCCGTTTAATTACGTATCTGATGCGGAACTGTCTGGCGTATTCTGTATAATGACATGTCAAATATGTAATAAAACGAAACAAACGCTGGTTTCGCTTTGCCATTTATCCTTAAATAAGTTATATTTGCAAGATTATAAATTACATGATTTTAAATTAAAGAGTATAATATGGAGGTTGGTAATTACAGGACACATAAGATTTTTATAGATTTCCCATTGAATGCTTCAAACATTAAAGAGATGGAAGGTAGTGTTTCGGAACTGAAACTTGCATTGGGCGATGTTGTCGTGGTTGACTGCACAGGTATGGATTATATCTGCAGTTCGGGTCTGCGACTGTTCCTTAAACTGTATCATGATACGGCGGCAAATGGCTGTAAAATGGTCATCAAAGGACTCCATCCAATGGTAAAGGGCATTTTCGACATGTCCGGTTTCAGTCATATTTTCAATATCGAGGAATAATAGGTTTTTGAATGTTGAAGCTTCATGACATATTGAAGAATCTTATTATTGGCATATTCTTTTGTTGGGTGTTGTCGGGATGTTCCACGAATGTGGACTATGGTTCGCCCGACGACCTTGCCGGTGCCAGGGTGGGAGTGCTTGATGTGGATGTAGTGCAGGATTCTCTCTTGACTGTCATGCCTGGTGCTGAGTTCAAGGAGTACAGGGAAACTGCACGATTGTTCCTTGAACTTTCTGCCGGAGTATGTGAGGCGGTTGTCGTTGATACAGCAACGGCTGCCGATGTTATGGGCAGGAATCCCGAATATGTTTCTATCGGCAACATACCATCTTCCCGTTATTGTGTGATAGTCCATGAGAGCCGATGCACATTCAGGGGGCAGGGTGATATGATGTCGTCGGGATGGTGGCTCGGGTGGAAGGAAAGATTTTACAGGGGATTGCTTGACAGTTCTGCATCAAACCTGCTGCTTCATGGTCTCTACACTACTGTGGTGATATTCTTCTTTGCTGCGATATTCGCTGTGCTGTTTGCTGCCTTTTTGACATATATGGCAATAAAACACAAGTGGATGTGGATTTACAAGCCGTTGAGTCATGTGGTATCTGTGCTGCATGATATTCCTCCAGTGGTCCTGATGATGTTCTTCTACTATGTTGTTTTCGTCTCGTCAGGGCTGGATGGAATCTGTGTCTCGATAATTGCGCTGGGCGTATATGCATCGGGGAGTCTATATAAGATTTTCAAGATACATATAACGCAGATAAGCAAGGAGCAATATGAGTCGGCTCTTATGCTAGGTCTTAGCGAGAGGCAGGCCTACCGTTATGTGATACTTCCCCAGGCATTGAAGACTGCAATGCCTCTGCTGGCAGGCGAACTGAAACTTTTGCTGCGTTCCACATCATACGCTGGATATATTGCGCAGAAGGATCTTGTAAAGGCGGCAGATGCCATTCAAGGGCAGACCTATGAGGCTTTTGTCCCTTTGCTTGTCATTTCGCTGGCATATCTGGCTCTCTCATGGGCAATAACTGAACTCTTGTGTTGGTTGTACAAAAAACTCTTTGTTCATGGTTGAAGTATCCGGTATAAAAAAAATATTCGAAGGTAGGAGTGTTCTTGACTCGATGTCCTTTACTATAGAAGAACATGATACTCTCTGTGTGGTAGGCCCTACAGGTTGCGGCAAGAGTACTCTTTTGCGTTGCATTGCCGGGCTTGAGAAGCCCGATGCGGGCAGTGTGACCATAAATGGCGAACCTCTAAGGTTGCATTCCAATGGCGGAAAGCATAGTGTGGGAATGGTTTTCCAGTCATACAATCTTTTTCCACATCTCAATGTATTGGGTAATGTCATGCTTGCTCCGCAGCGTGTCCTTAAGATGTCTAAGAAAGATGCTGAAGCGTTGGCCATGAACAAACTAGAGCAGGTAGGTCTTGCCGAGAAGGCATCCTGCCGTGTCAATGAGCTCTCAGCCGGACAGCGTCAGCGTGTGGCCATTGCGCGTTGTCTTGCGATGGAACCCTCCCTGCTGCTTTTCGATGAGCCTACATCGGCTCTTGACCAGACAATGGTTAGTGAAATGCAATGTCTGGTACGCGACCTCTCCAAAAAGGGCATGACGATGGTCTTTGTAACGCATGACCTGCAGTTTGCACGCGAGGTTGCTACCCGTGTCATCTTTATGAACAGGGGTGCTGTATATGAAGAGGGTACTGCCGAGGAGGTGCTTGTAAACCCCAAGAAAGAGTTGACCGATATCTTTGTCAATACCGTACACGATTATACCTGTCTAATACATTCGCACAGATATGACCTGTACGGGCTGCAGGCGGGTATGATACAGTTCTGTAAACGTCATTCTCTTGGCAAGGAGATTCAGTTCCGCGTGCAGCTTCTTGCCGAGGAGGTGCTGAATGTGGTTCCTTTGGGCCGTGGCACGGTAGAGTTTTCGTTGCGGTATTCAAAAAAGAAAGAGACTGTTTCTCTTGAACTGCTCATGCCGCAGGGGATTGATTCCATATTGCATTCTCCTGAATTCGAACCCGATGAGATAAGTATGAGCATTATAAACGGCATGTGTGACGGAATGGATGAGTTGCTGGAGGAAGCCGTACAGGGACAAAGAGTGCGTTTGCGTTTTCAATTAAAGGATGTTGTCTGAATTGAGATGGAGAAATTTTTGTTAAGGATATTTCTGCTGATGCAGATTGGGGCGCTTTCGGCCCAGACCCGTGTCGTGTTTACTCCGCAGTGGACGCCTCAGAGCCAGTTTGCGGGCTATTATGTGGCTCTTGAGAAGGGCTTTTATAAAAGTGCGGGTCTTGATGTTGAGATTGTGCATCCATCGGCTTCGTACCCGGTGGTAAACCGCATAAAGGATGGCGATAGCGATATCGTCTCCATGCAGCTCCTGCATGCAATGGCCGAGGTTGAGAACGGCCTTGAACTTGTGAATATAATGCAGACGGTACAACGTTCCGGCCTGCAGATAATATCAAGGGACTGCAATATACGTACCTTTGACGATCTGCGTGGCAAGCGTGTCGGGATCTGGAAGGCCGCTTATGGTGAGCTTGCGAAGATGCCCGATTATGATATGGAACTCGGAATCGAGTGGATACCATTTATACAGAGTATCAACCTCTTTATTTCGGGCGCGATAGATGCTACCGTTGCCATGAGCTATAACGAGGCACTAAAGATAAAGGCTGCTGGTTTTGAGGATGTCTCGGTAATCTCTTTTCAGGGAACGGACTACGATTTTCCTGATGATGGAATTTATGTCAAAAAGGAGTTCTATGAGAAGAACAGGGATGTTGCCGATGCTTTTGTAGAGGCGTCGCGTCGTGGCTGGGAATGGGCGCGCGAAAATGTGGATGAGGCTGTGGATATAGTTCTTGGATATGCCAGGAAGGAGAATGTTGCCACCAATCATGTGATGCAGAAGTGGATGCTCGAAAATGTGTTGGAACTGCAGTGTCCCGTCGGATGCAGTTCTCCTACCTTCAACTTGGAACAGAGTGATTTCGAACGTCTGCTATCAGCAGCCATCAAAAACGGAATTCTCAAGAAAGAGGTAAGCTATGAAGAGATGAAAGGAGGTCCAAGATGAAAATTAAGTTTGGTCGATACATACACTCGTTCTCAACGAAACTCAGTTTCTACATATTGTTTGTTGTGGCAATGGTCTTTGTAGGCGGTTTTGTGTGGAATTACCGTTCGTCCCGCGATTTTGTCTCGAATGAGGCGGTCGAGAGGGTCGAGGCATCCCTTAACGGTGCAGTCATTAAAATTGACAATGTGCTCAATTCCGTGGAGACGGCTGTGAACAATATGGCGTGGGTGGTTGTGGAAAACCGCAGGAATCCCGAGAAAATGACCCTGCTTACCAGGATGATGGTTGTAGACAATCCATTTGTCTGCGGAAGTGCCGTGGCTTTCGAACCGAATTATTTCGAGGATAAAGGAGTCTATTTTGCTCCGTATTCCTATCGTGCGGGCGACAGTATCTGCTGCAAGCAACTCGGAAGCGAGGTTAATGAATATCATTATGACGATTGGTATCAGATTCCTAAACTCCTGGGAAAGTCGTACTGGAGTGAACCCTATTTTGATGGCGGGGGTGCTGGTGTCATGATGACTACATATTCATTCCCGTTGTATGATGAAGAGGGCAAACTTTTTGCCGTCTTTACGGCCGATGTCTCTCTGGACTGGTTTGCCGACCAGGTGAATAGTATAAAGCCGTATGATAACTCCTATAACATAATGATTAGCCGTGGAGGTACCTTTATTGTCCACAGGGATAAGGAGGTGGTGCTTAACCAATCGTTCTTTACTTCGGCATCGGTGTTGAATGATAGCCGTTTCAAGGAGGTTGGTTATGAAATGGTAAACGGCGGAAGTGGGTTTACCACGTTTGAACGTGACGGGCAGAAGTTCTTTTTTGTATATACTCCCATTAAGGCAACCGGCTGGTCTGTCGCCGTTTCATGTCTCTATTCCGAGGTTTTTGCAGGAGTGAACAGCATGAGGAGCAGCATGTTCTGGACGGCGCTTGCGGTGTTGCTGGTTATGGCATTGCTATGCTATGTGATAATATATCGCCTTACAGCTCCACTGGTGCAGTTTGCACAATCGGCCAATGATATTGCACACGGGAACTTTTCGGTAAAGCTTCCGCGTATAAAGAGCAGGAATGAGATGAGGATGCTCAGGGACTCTTTCGATTATATGCAGAGGTCGTTGATAAAATATACCGAGGAACTCAAGGCTACGGTGGCTAACAAGGAACGTATCGAGAGTGAATTGCGTATTGCCCGTGGAATACAGATGGGAATGATACCCAAGATGTTCCCGCCGTTCCCTGAACGTGAGGATATAGACCTCTATGCAATGCTGGTGCCTGCAAAAGAGGTTGGTGGTGACTTGTACGATTTCTTTATAGAGGATGAGAAACTCTATTTCATTATAGGCGACGTGTCGGGAAAAGGAATTCCGGCATCGTTGGTGATGGCCGTGACCTGTCGACTTTTCAGGACTGTCGCGTTGCACGTGGCCGACCCGTCAGAGATAGTCTCTTCGCTGAACAATGCCTTGTCCGAGTCGAATGAAAGCAATATGTTCTGTACGTTCTTCCTTGGAATCCTTGATTTGCAGAACGGTGAACTCATATATTGCAATGCTGGGCATAATGCGCCACTTTTGGTTGCTCCCGGCGGTGATGTGGAATACTTGGATGTGCAGCCGAATCTTCCGTTGGGTATCTTCGGAGGTTTCCCATATGTTACGCAGAAACGTGTTCTTGATGAAGGTACGGTACTGTTCCTTTATACCGATGGTGTCACCGAGGCCGAGAATCATATGAAGGAGCTTTATTCCGATGACCGTCTCAAGGCTGTACTAAAGGCCGGAGGCAATGATGCCCGGAGTATTGTGGAGGGTGTAAAGGCGAGTGTCGATGTATATGCCGACGGAACTGAGCAGAGTGATGACATAACAATGCTGTGTCTTAAATACAATGTCGGGGAAGACAGCAATCCTCTCTTTGAAAAGGAACTGCGCTTGACGAATGAGATGACGGAAATTGCAAAACTTCCTGTTTTTGTGGATGAACTGGCTGCGGATATACCTTTGTCTCCGGAGCATCTGTTCAACTTCAATCTTGTGCTGGAGGAGGCTGTTACCAATGTGGTGATGTATGCTTATCCCGGTGGCAAGAAAGGTCCTGTCGATCTTGTTGCCAAGTTCAACGGAAGAGTCGTTACATTTGTCCTTTCCGATGCTGGAAAACCGTTTGACCCGACTCTGGTGCCGGATGCCGACGTGACATTGCCGGCCGAGGAAAGACGTATCGGTGGTCTTGGAATTTTCCTGATAAGACAGATTATGGATTCGGTAGAGTATCGCCGCAATGGTGACAGGAATGTCCTTATCATGAGCAAAACAATCTTGAACAATTAAAATACAAAAGTCATATGGTCATAAATATATTGAATGAGGGTGATTCAAAAGTCGTTGTTATAGAAGGACGTCTTGATACGGTTACTGCGCCTGAACTGGAGAAGGCCATTGCTCCGCTGGTCCAGCAACGTGCACAGGCTGTAGTCTTTGAATGCAAAGGAATGGAGTATGTCAGCAGTTCCGGGTTGCGTGTAGTTCTTTCTACCTATAAGAGTGTTGTCTCGAACGGCGGCAGCTTCGTGCTGCGCAACCTGTCCAAAGATGTGCGTTCTGTTTTTGACCTGACCGGTTTTTCGCGAATTCTTACAATAGAATAAAACCTGCAAGCGAGAGTGACTCCAAAGTCCTTCCCTCGTTATTTTGCCGTCTGTCTATTGAACGGGCGGTAAGGTTTCTTGTGCCTTTTGGCTGTAGAAAATAACTACAGACGCTAAATTCCTACTGAGCCGGTGTTCTCCTGTATAGCGTGCCCAAAGATTGTCGTCGGGGCTTTTCTTCGTTTCCTTTCTGTTTAAAAAATATTATTTTGACGAAAAAAGATTGTCATAATATCGGAATATACAATCTCTTTTTGTATTTTTACAAATTGAAGAGATTTTGCTTTATTTGCCCGTGGTGTGACGATGTTGATTCGGTGAGCATGAGTGTAGGGCTGTCAAGGCCATTGTGTGCCTGAATGTTGCAGGGAAATAGTCCCTGTCTGTATAATCTCTTCCCCGCGCATAGCAAAAATAAAAAATAATATACAATGGGTCAGAAATGGAAATATCAACCTCCGACCTATGAACAGACTCTGGCCGCCAAGGCCTTGTCGGTGGAGTTGGACATGAGCCCCATACTCTGCAGTCTGCTCTTGAAACGAGGCATTACCACTGCTGCCGAAGCAAGGAATTTTTTTCGCCCAAAGCTGAGCAATCTTCACGATCCGTTCCTCATGAACGACATGGATATTGCTGTAAAACGTCTTAACAAGGCCTTGGGCAAGAAGGAACGTATACTTGTCTACGGCGATTACGATGTTGACGGCACAACAGCCGTAGCTTTGGTGTATAAGTTCCTGCAGCAGTTCTCATCGAATATAGACTACTATATTCCCGACCGCAATGAGGATGGTTACGGCATCTCCAAACGCGGAGTCGATTACGCTTATTCAACAGGCGTGAAACTCATTATCGTGCTCGACTGTGGCATCAAGGCCATTGACGAGATTGCCTATGCCAAGTCTTTGGGCATAGATTTCATTGTGTGCGACCACCATGTGCCCGATGAGGAACTGCCCTGTGCCGTTGCTGTGCTCAATCCTAAGAGAACCGATTCTACCTACCCTTATCCTCATCTTTCGGGTTGTGGCGTGGGCTTCAAGTTCATGCAGGCGTGTGCAATTGACAACGGTATACCTGCCGAGCAACTGTATACTCTCCTTGACCTTGTTGCAGTGAGTATCGCCTCGGACCTTGTACCCATTATGGGCGAGAACCGCATTCTTGCCTTTCATGGCATAAAGCAGATAAACCACAGTCCCAGTGTCGGTCTAAAGGCAATTATCCAGGTTTGTGGTCTTGCCGACAAGGAGATAAGCATAAACGACATCATCTTCAAGATTGGCCCTCGCATCAATGCCTCGGGCCGTATACAGCAGGGCAAGGTTGCTGTAGACCTGCTCATCGAGAACAACCTGCGCGCAGCGCTTGAGATGAGCCGTCAGATAAACGAGTTCAACGAGACACGCAAGGAACTCGACAAAAGCATGACCGAGGAGGCCAATACCATTGTCGAGGGTCTTGAGAGCTTTGACGAGCAGCGTGCAATCGTAATCTTCAATGCCGACTGGCATCGTGGTGTCATCGGTATCGTGGCATCGCGCCTCACCGAGGTATACCACCGTCCGGCGGTTGTAATAACATGTACCGGTGATGTGGCGACAGGCTCGGCGCGTTCGGTTACAGGTTTCGACGTGTACAAGGCCATGGAAAGCTGCCGCGACCTACTCGAGAACTTCGGTGGTCACACCTATGCAGCTGGTTTCTCGCTTAAGGTTGAGAACGTAGAGGCTTTTGCCCAGCGTTTCAAGGATTATGTCTCGGAGAACATCCTCCCCGAGCAGACCGATCCTGTAATTGAGATTGATGCTGAACTCGATTTTCACCAGATAACACGCCGTTTCTTCAACGACATGAAGAAGTTCGCACCTCATGGTCCCGATAACCCCAAACCCGTGTTCTGCACATACAACGTGTGCGATTACGGAACAAGCAAGGTGGTGGGCCGTCATCAGGAGCACATAAAGCTTGAACTGGTCGACAACAAGTCGAATACCATACTCAATGGTATCGCATTCGGTCAGAGCCGTCAGGCAAAATACATAAAGTCAAAGCAGTCATTCGACATCTGCTATACTCTCGAGGATAACACCTACAAACATGGCGAGGTGCAGCTCCAGATTGAGAGCATACATGCAAAGGTCAGGGGTAATGACATACAGAGAAATTCTTAAACAGTATTGGGGATACGATGATTTCCGCGGCATACAGCGCGAAATCATTGACAGCATAGGGGCCGGGCGTGACACGCTCGGCCTTATGCCCACCGGTGGCGGCAAGAGCATAACCTTCCAGGTGCCTACGTTGGCATCCGACGGGCTTTGCATTGTTGTCACCCCTCTCATTGCTCTCATGAAGGACCAGGTTGCCAACCTGCGCAGCAGGGGAATTAAGGCGACGGCAATATATTCAGGAATGAAGAGCAGTGAGATTGTCACTGCTCTTGAGAACTGCATATTCGGCGATTATAAATTCCTTTATATCTCACCCGAACGAATAGCCTCGGAACTTTTCTTGAAAAAGATACAGCGCGTAAAGATTTCACTCATAACCATAGACGAGGCGCACTGCATCTCGCAATGGGGGCATGATTTCCGCCCTGCGTACCGCGAGATAAGGCAGTTGCGTGAGATATTCCCTACCGTTCCGGTACTTGCATTGACTGCAACGGCAACCCCTGAGGTCGTAAAGGATATACAGCAGCAGCTCGGTTTCCGCCAGGAGAACTGTCACAGCATGAGTTTCGGACGCAAGAATCTTGTATATGTGGTGCGCCGAACCGAGAACAAGCCCCAGGAACTGCTGCACATCCTGAACCGCATTCAGGGCTCGGCAATTGTCTACACACTCAACCGCAAGAAAACCAAGGAGGTGTGCGAGTTCCTTGTGGCCAACGGAATTACTGCGGAGTTCTATCATGCAGGCCTGTCGCCCGAGAACAAGGATGCCAAGGAGGAGGCCTGGAAGAGTGGCAAGGCGCGCGTGATGGTGTCGACCAATGCTTTTGGTATGGGTATCGACAAGCCCGACGTCCGCCTTGTGGTGCACATCGAGCTCCCCAGTTCTATTGAGGCCTATTTCCAGGAGGCCGGCCGTGCCGGTCGCGACGGCAAGGATGCCTATGCGGTCACACTCTTCAGCCGTGTCGACAGGCAGGTGGTAGCACGTCGCCTGGCCGATAACTACCCCTCGCAGGATTTCATCCGCGAAATCTATGACGAGATATCCTACTACTACAGCATGGCTTTGGGCGATGGTCTCAACTGCACCTATGAGTTCTCCTTGGGCGATTTCTGCAAACAGTATCACCGGCCCACCCTGCAGACCGACAGCGCTTTAAGGATACTCACCCGCATGGGGTACCTTGAGTATGTCGAGGAGATGGAGTACTCATCACGCGTACGCTTTGTCGTGGGCAAGGATGCGCTGTACCGTTTCCGTGGTCTGCCGGCCGATTATGAACTGCTTATAAACGCCCTGTTGCGTAACTACAGCGGGTTATTTACCGATACAGTCTTCATTGATGAACGCTACCTCTCGCGCACAACAAAACTCTCACGTCACCGCATGTACGAGATATTCGTCTCACTCAGCAACCGTGGACTTGTGCAGTATGCGCCCTCCAAGAAGTGCCCCATAATAACCTTCACACGTCATCGTGTGCTTGGCAGTGAACTCCGTTTCGCCCGCGAGGTATATGATGAACGCAAGGCAATATTCGGCGAACGCCTGAAATCGGTGATAAACTATGCCACAAGTGAGGAGAAGTGCCGCAGCAGTCTGTTACTGGAGTATTTTGGCGAGAAGGGCAGCGATGAGTGCCGCCGTTGCGACGTATGTGTGGCAAAGCGTGCATCGGTCAATGCCACACCATCGGCGCCGTCGGTCAATGCCATAATGCAGCTGCTCGCTGACGGCAAGTTGCATTCACTCGATGAACTCGACGGCCTAGGGCTTGCCGAGGCCGAGATGAAACGTCTTCTACGCCGTCTCTGTGACGAGGAACTGATAAAGATAGTTGACGGAAAGATAATGAAATAAAGATTATTGCTATGATAACATTCCTTGTGTGCCTTGCGGCACTTGTAATTGCCTACTTCACTTATGGCAAGTATCTTGAGAAAGTGTGCGGTATCTGTGCCGACAATCCGGTACCGTCCGAGACAATGTATGACGGTGTTGACTACATTCCCATGCCACGCTGGAGGGTCTTTCTTATCCAGTTGCTCAACATAGCCGGTCTTGGCCCTATCTTCGGAGCACTGTTAGGAGCAGCATATGGCCCTGTGGCTTTCCTGTGGATAACACTCGGAGGCATATTCATGGGTGCCATGCACGATTTTGTGGCCGGTGTAATATCATTGAAGGATGGCGGAAAGAGCCTGCCTGAGATTATCGGCAAATATCTTGGCACCGGAACAAGGACATTCATGAGAATCTTCTCGGTATTCCTTATGGTACTTGTGGGTGCCGTGTTCATGTCGCAGCCTGCCGAGCTCATTGCGTCGAACATCTCTATACCTGCGCTTGAAATCCCAGCCTTTGCCGGCAACAGTTGGGAACTGGTTGCTGTGCTTGCTGTGATACTGGTATATTACATCCTGGCAACCCTGTTGCCCATTGACAAACTCATTGGGCGCATATATCCGTTCTTTGGCATTGCGCTACTTGTAATGGCACTCAGCATTCTCTACATACTGCTGTTCCATAGTGGAACATATGTGATACCCGAGCTTATCTCGCTTGAAAACCAGATTGCCGACCCCGAGAATTTCCCCATTGTGCCCATGCTCTTTACTACCATAGCATGCGGTGCGATATCGGGTTTCCATGCAACACAGTCGCCAATGATGGCGCGTTGCATACAGTCCGAGAAACAGAGCCGCAGCATCTTCTATGGCGCGATGATTGCCGAGAGTATTGTCGCACTCATCTGGGCTGCTATCGGTATGGCGTTCTGGGGTGGAGTAGAGGGACTCAATACGGCCATTGCCGAGCATGGCGGCAGTGCAGCCAAACTAGTGAACATAATAACAAGTGAGACAATGGGTCCTGTGGTTACAGCCTTTGTGCTTGTGGGTGTAATAGGGTGCGCTATTACATCGGGCGATACTGCTTTCCGCTGTGCAAGGCTCATAGTTGCCGATATGTTCGGTATATCGCAGAAGAAGTTCATTAAACGTGTTGCAGTGTGCGCGCCACTCTTTGTGGCAGCACTGTTCATAATCTTTGCTTTGCCTTTCCAGACAATATGGAGCTACTTTGCATGGTGTAACCAGACGCTTGCAGTCCTTACACTGTGGTGCATAACTGTATATCTCTTCCGTCAGAAGAAACCTGTTGCAATAGGTATGCTGCCGGCACTTGTAATGACCTACGTGTGCTCGTCTTATATTTTTATATCGCCTATGATGTGCGGCATGGAAAACCGCACGCTGGCATATGTCCTTGGAGGAGTGCTTACACTTGTGATTGCAGCTGCAGTTCACTTCAAGGCAAGGAGAGGGTAACAGACGAGGCGCAAACTGAGAACCGAAAGCGGTTTACGACCGACATATAACACAACTCCCAGCGTGGTACGCTGGGAGTTGTGTTATACGGGAGTAGCAACATGTTGTTACCTGCTTTTTCAAAAATGTCATTGACATTCACTCTTTCCACCTGCCGCGAGTGAAGTCGGGGATTTCGATGGGGGCACCGCCATTGCGTGCCGATGTGTCGGTGAGTTCCACAAGGCAGCTCCACAGGGCTGCATCGTATACATTCATGTCAAGCGGCAGGCCGTTGCGCAGGCAATGTATCAGGCGGCAGTCCATGGCATAGTCTATCCAGCGGCGGCCACATAGCTCCTCGCCGCGTTCCTTGTACATTGTGACAAAGGGGTGGCGGTGCTGTTCCATGAGACTTGCACACTCTTCGCCCATGACGGCGTTGTCGCTGTCTGGGGCAAATGCAAATGACTCTATGGGGTATTTCTGCGCGAATCCTTCTGTACCGCTTACCAGGAATGAACGGCTGTATGGGCGTGGCAGTGTTATGCAGTGCTGCACGAGTATCGTGTGCCCCTTTTCGGTTGTGATGATTGAACTGTTCATGTTGCCTTTGAGGATTCCGTCCCCGACAGTCCTGCTTGAGCATGAAACGATGCTCTTCATCCTGTCGCCACGGTTTATATCCATTGCCAATGCTATGGGGCCGAGCCCGTGTGTAGGGTAGGGGTTGCCGTTGTGGCGGTTCATGAATTCGACCTGCCAGTTGCTCCATTTGCGTCCGCCATCGTCATTGGTGGCAATGCGGTCGCGTAGGTCGTGCAGGTAAGAGCCCTCGGCATGTATAATCTCTCCGAATATGCCCTTTTGTGCCATGTTGATTGTGCACAGTTCAAACTCGTCGTAGCAGCAGTTCTCGAGCATTATACAGTGACGCTGTGTCTCCTCGGCTGTGTCAACAAGTCTCCAGCAGTCGGCCACTGTAGTTGCCGCCGGTACTTCGGTGGCTACATGCTTGCCCTGCTGCATGGCATATACTGCAATGTCGGCATGGCTTGCCCAGTCGGTACAGATGTATACAAGGTCGACATCGGGCTGTCGGCAGAGCTGCTGCCAGCCATCGCAGTCGCAATAGGTGGTTGGCGTGCTGCCTCCAAGGCCTGCTATAATATCGTTGGCTTCGTCAATGTTCTCCTGTACAAGGTCGCAAAGGGCTGTTATGCGGCAACCGTCGATGTGCATCATGCGATGCACGGCGCGTTTTGCACGCACGCCCAGGCCTACAAAGCCTATGCGTATGCACTCCATGGGTTTGCACTGCAGTTGCAGCACGTTCCTCTGTTGCCCTTTGTTACTATTGCTCTCCATTGTTGAATGACGTTGTATAATGCAAAATAACAAAAAAAGTATCTCCTGTCAAAACTTTTGGTGCAATAAACCGGATTTGCTAATGTATATGCCCATGTCCATGCATTACAGGCTCTTGAGTGTCTCTTTTGCCTCTTCATTGCCAGCGGCAGCAGCATCGCGGTATAGGTCCTTGGCAAGGCTCTTGTCGCGGCTCACGCCTTTGCCGTTGTAGTAGCAGTCGGCCATGCGCTTGGTTCCGCGGTGGTCACCCAGCAGGTGAAGCTCCTTGGCATAC